>JACCRC010000052.1 GCA_013813765.1 Deltaproteobacteria bacterium
CTCTTGCGATCATCGCTCACGACTCGGTCACCACGGGCTCGACCTGCTGCGCGCGAACGGGTCCGGTCTCGTCACTCCAGAACAGCTCGACGCGGTTCTTGCCGGTCTTCTTCGCGCGATACAGGGCACGGTCGGCGCGGCGGATGAGGTCCTCGCCGTCGGTGGCCTTGCTCTCCGGATACGATGCGACGCCGAACGAGGCGGTCACCGACAGCGCCTTCGGCGGCTCGGAGTCCGTCGTCACGCGCTGATCCGCGATCGCGGCGCGAATGCGCTCGCCGACGTTGTACGCGGCGACCATGTCGCTGCGCGGGAGGATCACCGCGATCTCCTCGCCGCCGTAGCGCGACGCGGTGTCGACGCCGCGCAGCTGGGCCTTCACGGTATTCGCGATCGAGCGCAGCACGCGGTCGCCGATGAGATGCCCGTGCTCGTCGTTGAGCTTCTTGAAATCGTCGACGTCCATCATCACGACGGAGAACGGCGTCCCGTAGCGCTTCGAGCGCTCGATCTCCTCCTCGATGCGCGCGTCGAAGTAGCGGCGCATGAACAGACCGGTGAGACCGTCGACCATCGCGAGCTCGTAGAGGTGAGCGTTTTGCAGCGCGGCCGCGATCTGCAAGCCGATCGACTCGAGCAGCTTCTGGTGGTCCGGGCGGAACGCATCGGGCCGCGTGCTCTGCACGGCGATCACGCCCTCGCAACCGCCGTACATCATCAGCGGCACACCGAGCCACGAGCGAATGCCCTCGGTGCCCTCGCTGCTCATCGCGATGTCGCTCGCGGTGAGATCAGCGACCGTGCGCGGGGCGGCGTGCTTCATCACCCAGCCGGCGGCGCCCTCGCCCTCCGACATCGGCTGGCGGAAGAACTTGTCGGCGGCGCGGTCGTAGCCATCGATCACGAGCCCGCTCTCGCCACCCGAGCGCCGGTGCACGAGCGCGACCGCCTCGGCCTCGGGAATCGCGTTGCACGTCTCGCGCGCGACTGCCTCGACGAGCTCCTCGAGCTGCAGCGAGGCGGACAGCCTGCGCGCGGTCGCCGTCAGGATCTCGAGGTCGTGCACGCGCTCCTCGAGCTGGTGTTGCGCGCGCGACAGCCGCGAGAACACCAGGTTGATCAGGAGGTAGGTGAGCGACAGCAGCAAGAAGCCGAGCGGCTGCTGCGGGTCGTAGAGCAGGACGAGCACCACACCGATCGGCATCAGCGACGCCTCGGCGAGGATGCCGGGCAGCGCCAGGTCGTGCAGGTACGTGCGCCAGCCGCGGCCGAGCAGGCGCAGCCGCACACCCTGGATCGCGTAGTGCGTGAGCAGCAGCATCGTGGCGATCGCCACCACCCGCAGCGAGATCTCGACCGCGTCGCGATGGATCCCGAGCGGCATCTCGGCGCCGAGGAACCAGCCCCAGATCACCACGAGCCCGCCCGACATCCCACCGAAGTAGAGGACGTAGCCGAGCTCGGCCCACCACGTGTCGGCCTTCCCGCGCTTGTGTGTGTAGTAGAGACGCAGCGATGCATCGACGGTGAGCGCGATCGCCACGAGGCGCCCCGCACCCACGGCGCCCACGCACAGCGCAGCGGCGACGTAGTACGCGGAGTCGAGCGAGAGCACGCTGCCCTCGACGAGACGGAACGCGAGCGCGCGCGCCGCGAGGATCACCACGACGAACAGCGCGATCCATAGCGGATCCGTGTGGGATGGATCCGGAAGGATGCCGAGCGCCGGGAGCAAGAGCACCACGCCCCAACCCAGGACCCCCAGCACGACGGTGAAGATGTGACCCGCCGAGCGCGGCACAGGGCGTATCTAACTCATCCGGTCACCGAAAGCGCGAACGGCCCCGCCAGCGTTGCTGGGGGGCCGTCATTTTGAGTTTATGTGTGGTTAGATGTCGATGATCATCACACCACGCTCCGACTTCTCTTCGGTCGGCGCGGGAGTGACACTCGGACGTTCATCCATCGGCCGACGATCGACCGGGAGCTCCGCGTACTCGCGCTCTTGCTCGCGACGCAGCTCTTCTTCCTTCTTCAGGATCTCTTCGATAATCCAGGGATCCAACATCGCGGACCACCTTTCCAGTGACTGAGGTGTCTCGGTCTAACTACTTACTACTCAGGTAGCTCCGAACCCCTAATCCTGCAACCTACGGGCCTTTGGACACTGATTCCCGTACTTTCATTCTAACGCATGGAGATTCGCGGGGCTGTACTTCTCGATCCGAAAATCGTCATGATGTGAGATCGACCGCTTATCTGCCATTACTGCGGGGTGCAGAGACCACTGACGCATTCCGCCGTCGAGGAATCGCGAACAACCGCACGAGCTTGAGGGCAGAACGCGCGCCCTTACTTTTTTGCAGAGCGGTGGTGACAGGTTTTGCCCTCAGAAGGATTCGAGTCACCAGTGTCACAGCCCTGGCTGATCGACTAGCCGGCGCTCAGTCGAGATCTTTGAGCTTCCACGCGCTGTCCTCTTTGACGAACTGCACCGTGTAGCGATCGCCGTAGCTCATGCGCGCGTCGTTGCCGCGCTCGATGATCGGCTCCTCGACGTTGGCCTCGAGCGTGTTGATCAGCGCCTCCATCTGCTCCTTGGAGGCACCGGTGAACTGCGACTTCATCTTCGTCGCGTCCATCTTCTCGCGATACGTGTTCGGTACGAACCGCAGCATCACGTCCCAGCGCTCGAGGCGGTACGCGCGGATGAACGAGCGCAGCGCGGCCTTCGGCGAGCTCTGGTCGTAGAAGCCGAGCGGGTTCGACGCGATCTTCCAGCGGCCGTCTTCCTGCACGAGCCGCATGTTGTCACCGAGGCCGTACTCGAACTCGGCGGAGACCTCCATGCTGCCGCGCTTGCCGCGCAGGCGCTCGGCGGTCTCGTCGACCTCGCGCGGATTGTCGCGCATCATTCGCACGTAGTCCTCGCGCGAGACCTTGCCGCGGAAGCTCGACGACATCAGGTCGTACGCGGCGCCGAAGTCATGGTTCTTCAGCGCGCGACCGTACTTGTCGAGCGTCTGGGACGGGCCCTTGCTCCTCCCGCACGCAGCGACGGCGAGGACGATGGCAAGGACGAGCGAGACGCGCATGCCCCGGTTATAGCGAGTCCCCACGGGCAGCGCCACGATCCCTGGCGAACGTGCGCGTTGCCATCCCCATGCAGATCGCGGCGAGGATCAGCCCCACGGTCGGCACCCACAGCGCAGTCGCGATCGAGCCCGTCTGCTCCGAGATGGCGCCGATCACCCACGACGATGGCGCCGTGCCGATCATGTGCATCGTGAAGATGACGAGGCCCTGCGCGGCGACGGTGAGCCGCGGTGGCGCGAGATCGTCGACGGTCGCTGCCATCGGTGCGTGGTACCAGGAGATGAAGAACAGCGTCGCGACGCCGATGACCTTCAAGGCAACGCCCGCCGGCATCATGATCGCGGCGGTCGCGCACGGTGCCGTCAGCGTCATGCCGATCACGATCGTCCACAGCCGGCCCGCGGAGCTCTTCGTCGACAGCCAGTCGGAGATCCTGCCGCCGACGAGGATGCCCGACAGACCGCCGCACAACGCGAGTGCGAGCAGCGACGTCGCTTCCGCGTCCGACATTCCCTTCTCGCGGACGAGGAACTCCTTGAGCCACGCGTTGTAGCCGCCGGCCGAGAACGCCATCACGGTCGTCGACGCGATCAACCAGCGCAGCGTGCGGATCCGCAGCAGCACGCTCGCGTCCGCGAGGAAGCCCGCGACGGCGGCGGCGAACCCAGGCGCTCTGGCAGACGTGCCGGTCACGACGATCGCCTGCGCGGGCTGCGCAGCGTGCGCGGGGATCCGGAGCCCGAGCATCAACAGGCTGAGCGCGATGCCAGGCAGCGCGAGCGCGATCACGACGACCGGGAAGCCGAGCGCGGCGCCCGCGCCGAACCCGACGACACCGCCGACGAACAGCCCGAGGTTGAAGATCGCCATCCGGCTCGCCTTCTTCGGACCGTCGAAGATCTGGCCGAGGATCGAGTTCGCGACCGGGACCACCGCCGCGGTGCCGAAACCGACGAGCGCGCGCGATACCGCAAGCCCGACGTAGCTCTCCCCGACCACACCGATCACCGCCGACACGCTCGCGAGTCCGAGGCCAAAGGCAATCACCCGCCGGCGATCGTAACGATCACCGGCCCAGCCGAAGCCGAGCGTCGCTGCGGCGTGCGGGATCATGAACAGCGTCTGCAACAGGCCGAGCTCGGAGTCGCCGATGTGATAGCGCTCGACGAGATCCGGATACACCGCGAACAGCGCGTTGCGCGCGGCGTACGAGATCATGTTGACGAAGGCGAGGACGACGAGGATCTGGACCGGCCGCACGCGCCCCGTCATGGCCCAGCCGGTCCGTCCTGCATCGAGATGTCGTACGTGCCCTCCGCCGAGTTGGCGGTGGCGGTGATCTTGAGGAGCGCCGTCGCACCCGCGGGCACCGCAGCCGTCAGGCGCTCCTCGGCGCCCTTCCCTTGCCGCTCACCTTTCGCGATCACCTTGCCGTCGACGATCACCTCGGCAGTCACGTCCGTGTCGCCGCCCGGCTGGATCGTGATCTCCACGCTGCGCGCGGCCTGCTCGACCGGCAGCGCGTAGAAGTCGACATCGCCAGGCGTCCAGCTGCCGTGCACGACGGTGCGATCAGGCGGGACGGGCATCGCGCGCTCGGCGGTGTCGTTGGGCTCTGCTTCGGCATCGGGTCCCGTGACCTTCTCGAGCACGCGCAGCTGGTACGCGGTCTCGTGATTCGACGACGTGCCCTTCACCAGGATGTAGTGAAACGGCGGCGACCCCGACGGCACGAAGGGTACGAGGCCGCGCACGATCAGCGGCGCGCCCTTCCCGGTCTTCCGCGTCATCAAGACCTTGCCGAGTGCATCGGCGATCTCGACGGTCAGCGCGACGCCCTCGACACCCGAGACCTCGAGATCGACATTGTTCTTCGCCGACACCGCCTCGACCGAGAGCTTGTAGACATCGACATCGCCCACCCACCCGACGAAGCCGCTCGCGGTATCGCCGACGATGAGGTCGTTCGCGGTCCCGCGATCGTCGTCGGGCTCGCGTTCGCTGTTCGCTGCGACCGCGCCGATGCGCGCGGTCAGCTCGTAGACCGGCGTGTTCGTCGGCCCAGCGACGCCGGCATCGATTGGTGGTTTCTTTGCGCCCTTCTTTGTCGGCGTGGGTTTCGCGGTCGGCGGCTTCTTCGCGCGCACGACGAGCGTGTAACGGCCCGGGTTGACGCCGAGGTTCGGCACGCCTTCCTTGACCTTGATCGCGCCGCGATCCGACTTCGCGAGCAAGCTGCCACCGGCGTCGAGCACCTCGAGCGTCAGGTCCATGCCTTCGACCGCCGTCAGCTCGACGGTGAGCGCGCCAGAATCATTGAGGACGAGCTTGTAGAAGTCCGCATCGGTCTCGGGCTCGATCCGACCGCGCGCGGTCGCGCCGAGCGCGTACGGCGTCGCGACGTCGTCGCCGTCGTTGGGCTCGATCTCGTCCGTGCTCGCTGCGCTGCCGGCGCCGGCATCACCACCGACCGGCTGCTGCACGATCTCGACCGGCGCGGCGTCACCGGCGCGCTTCTGGCGGCTCTTGCCGCACGAGGCCACGAGCAGCACCGCACAGGCAACGAGCGGAAACCGCCGCACGGATCAAACCACCTTGGACTTCTCGGCGAGCCCCGCGAGGAACTCGGCGCTCGAGACGACCTTGCCGTCGACCTTGATCTCGCCCTTCATCTTGAAGATCTTGCCCTTGCGGAGGGGCACGACCTCGATGTGGAGCTGATCGCCCGGCGTCACGGCCTTCCGGAACTTCACCGCATCGATCGCCATGAACAACATAACGTGCGTGGTGGGATCGAATTCCACCGCTCGTGAGGCGAGGATGCCGCCGGCCTGTGCCATCGCCTCGATCTGCAGCACGCCCGGCATCACCGGGACGCCGGGGAAGTGGCCCTGGAAATACGGCTCGTTGAACGAGACGTTCTTCAGGCACAGCACCCGCTCGTCGGTGAGCTCGAGCACGCGGTCGATCAAGAGGAACGGATACCGGTGCGGCAGGAGGCCGAGGATCTGCTCGGCCTTCATCACCTCAGACATACCGCGGTGTTACCACGGCATGGGGGTGATCACTTCATCTCGGCGTTCAGCTTCTCGGTCAGATTGATCGAGCTATCGACCCACACCGTGGCGCTCTGATCGACGATCAGGTGCACGCCCTCGGCCTTCGCGATCTTCGCGATCAGCGGCTCTGCCTGCTTCAGCAGACCCTGGATCAGCTTCGTGCGGTCCGTCGCCAGCTCGCGCTCGAGCTTCACGTACGTCTGCTGCAGCTCGACGAACTTCTTCTCGAGCTCGCTGCGCTTCTGCGCGTACGCCTCGGGCTTCAGGACCGCCTTCTGCTTGTCGAGATCGGCGTCCGCCTTCTTCAGGTCTTCCTGCTGCTTGTCGAGCGCCGACTGCTTGGCCTTGCGGCCCTTCTCGAACGCGTCGTTCGCGCGCTTTCCAGCGGGGGTGGTCGACAACGTGTTCTCGATGTCGATGACGGCGATCTTCGGGTTCGCCGGTACGGCGCTACCCGCCAGCCCCGACAGGAGCGGCGACACCATCAGACCAAAGCCGAGACAACCAAGTGCAAGATAACGCTTCATAGGGACCTCGCGCGGTTCATACGATGCCTTCGACGGACTGGGAAGCCCGTTGTTCAACGGTCGATCGGCAGGAACTAGAAGCCAGGAACTTAGAAGAAATTCCCGATCGTGAACTCGAACACCAGCGGATCTTCCCCCGGCTGGGCGTCGAGCGGGATGCCCCACTCGAACCGTAGCGGACCGATCGGCGAGAACCAGCGGAAGCCAAAGCCGACCGACTTCCGAAGGCCCGTGGTGATCGACGAGGGAAGGCGGAAGCACGGGTCGAACTTGACCGAGATCGAGGAGTTCTTGCGCTGCAGACCCGAGCAGTAGCGATCCTCGAGGTTGTACGCGTTGCCCATGTCGTAGAACACGACGCCGGAGATGCCGACCTTCTTGAACAGCGGGAACTCGATCTCGCTGTTCCAGATGAACTGCATGTTGCCGCCGAGCGGCAGGCTGCCGAGGCCGTTGCCGACATCCCCGGGCTGCTGGGTCAAGAGCTGCGGGCCGAGCGAGCGTGGAGCGTAGCCACGGATGTCGTAGATGCCGCCGACGAGATAACGCTCGGAGATCGGAACGCCGAGCGGATCCGTCGAGGTGGTGATGCCGATCTCGGCGTTCAGCTTCAGCACGAACGGCCCGTAGAGCTTGCGGTAGTGGCGCGCGAAGCCACCCCAGCGGACGAACTTGTTCTCCGAGCCGGTGTACTGGCTCGCGTACTCGGCGAATACCGTGTGGTACCAGCCGCCGGTCGGGAACAGGCGGTTGTTGCGCGAGTCCCACGACAGCGAGGCGCGCAGCGAGCTGGTGACACCGCCGCGGAAGAGATTCGCGACGCTGGTCGAGGCGATCGGCGCTGACGTCGCACCGAGGTTCGCGATGCCGCCAGAGCCGGTCGTGATCGACACGTCCTCGAGCTTGTAGGTGAGGAACGCGCGCGCCTCGTACGAGAGCGGATAGCCCCACGTCAGCGTGCCGCCGGATGCGTTGCGGTAGAACGTGCCGAAGCCGCGGCTCTGGTTATAGAGGTCGAACGCGAACGTCCACTGCGTGTCGAGGAAGTACGGCTCGACGAAGCGGAGGAGGAACAGCTGCCGCAGCGAGCTGATCTGCGCCTGCAACGCGAGCGTCTGGCCGCGGCCGAACAGGTTGTTCTGCGAGATCTGCGCCTGCGCGATGAAGTTCTCGACGGACGAGAAACCGGCGCCGATCTGGAACGTACCGGTGGGACGCTCGCTGACCTCGACGTTGACCTCGACGAACTCGTCGGAGCTGCCGCGCTTCGTGGACACGACGACGTTCTCGAAGAAGCCGAGCGCGGTGATGCGGCGCTTCGAGATCTCGAGGTTCGTGTTGTTGAAGAGCTCGCCCTCGGCGATCTTCATCTCGCGGCGAATCACCTTGTCGCGCGTCTTCGAGTTTCCGCGGATGTTGATGCGCTCGAAGTAGGCGCGCTTGCCGCGCGCGACCTCGAAGGTCAGGCTGATTCGCCGGTTCGGCAGATCGACCTTCGTGAGCGGCAGAACGTTCGCGTACGCGTAGCCCTGGTCCTGGTAGTACGACGACAGCTTCTCGCGGTCCTCGGCGATCATCGTGCGCGAGAACTTCACGCCCGGCCGCATCTTGATCTTGTCGAGGTTCTGCTGCGCGCTGCCGATCAGATCGCCCTTGAAGTTGACGGCGCCGATCGTGAACACGGGGCCCTCGTCGACGGGGATCGACAGGTACATGTACTGCTTGTCGCGCGACAGCCGGAGCTGCGGCGTGCCGACCTTCACGTTGGCGTAGCCGCGGTCCCAGTAGTGTGCCGAGACCAGCAGCAGGTCGCGCTCGAAGGCTTCCTGGCTGTACGTACCGGAGTCGTTGAGGAACGTCAGCGCGTCCTCGCGACGGGTTGCGATCGAACCGCGGAGCTCGTCATCGGTGATCGAGTTATTCCCGATGAACTGCACCTCGCGGATCTTGACCTTCGCCTTCTCGTCGACGGTGAACCACACGTCGACCTCGGACTCGTTGACCGGCTTGACCTCGTAGTCGACGGTCGCGAGGTAGAAGCCCTTCTGGACGTACAGGTCCGCGACCTTCTCGCGGTTCTTCTTGACCTTCGTGACGTCGACGATCGCGTCGAGCTCGAGGTCGAGCACCTCGTTGATCTTGTCGAGGCCGAGCTCGCTGTTGCCCGCGATCAGCACCTTGCGGATCGAGGGCTTCTCCTTCACCGCAAACGTCAGCGTGACGCCGCCCGACGGAGCGACCTCCGCCTCGACATCGATGTCGGCGAAGAAGCCCATCTTCCACATCGCGCGCAGGTCCTCGCGCAGCTTCGAGGCATCGAGCAGGGTGCCGGGCTTCGAGAGGAGCTGGACGCGGATCGCGTCGTCCTCGACCTTTCGGTTACCGCGGAACTGCACGCGCTCGATCGCGCGGCCCTGGAGCCGGAGCGCCTCGTCGTTCGGCGTCGTCGTCTCGGGGGCCGGTGCCGGTGCCGGTGCCGGTGGCGCAGGCGTCGGTGCG
>JACCRC010000162.1 GCA_013813765.1 Deltaproteobacteria bacterium
GCTCGGCTCCGCGGAGACCGAGCAGGGCCCGTGGCTGCTGGGCCTCTTCTGCCTGCGCGATGATCGCACCGAGAGCGCGTTCGATGCCGACGACATCGACTCGTTCCGCCAGCTGTCGATCAGCGCCGCCCGCGTGATCGAGTCGAGCCAGGCGTACGAGCGCGTGAAGGAGCGCGATCGTCTCGCCGCGCTCGGCGAGATGGCCGCGGGTCTCGCGCACGAGATCAGAAATCCCCTCGGCGCGATCAAGGGCGCCGCGCAGCTCCTGATCACCGGCGATGGCGGATCGTCGAAGAGCTCGGTACCGGCCACCGACACGCGCGAGTTCCTCGACATCATCGTCGAGGAGGCGAACCGGCTGAACAACGTCGTGACGCGGTTCCTCGACTATGCCCGCGCCGAGCGCCCGGGCCGCGAGGGCGCCGACAAGGTCGATCTCAACCTCGTCGTGCGCAGGACCGAGCAGCTGCTTCGCCAGGAGAACCTCAAGAACGTCGAGCTCCGCGTGCGGCTCGACGAGCAGCTGCCGATGGTAGCCGGCGATCCCGACTCGCTGATGCAGGTGTTCCTGAACCTCGGACAGAACGCGCTGCAGGCGATGCCGGAGGGCGGCACGCTCGAGATCCTGTCGACGCGACGCCGCCGTTCGCGCCTCGGCTATGGCCAGTTCGCCGAGGTGCGGTTCCGCGACACCGGCGTCGGCATCCCACGCGACCGTTTGAAGAAGCTGTTCATCCCGTTCTACACGACGAAGCAGAAGGGCACGGGTCTCGGCCTCGCGATCAGCCACCGCATCATCAACGAGCACGGCGGGACGATCGAAGTGCGTTCGACGATCGGTCAGGGATCGACATTCTCGGTGTTTCTACCCGCCGCCGAACCACTGGCCGGGAGCAAGCTCGAGGACATCAGCGAGACCGGCCGCTTGTCGACGCTGTCCACGCTCCCACCGCGCAGCGACTCGACGCCGGTGCCCTCCCCGTCCCAGGAGCCCGCTGCAGTCACCACCAGCGGTGCGCACGTCGATTCGATCAGTCCAGAAGACTCGCTGGCCGACACGCCGAGCAGCGACGAGCAACCTGGGGTAGGCTGACCACCAATGCAACCGGCGAAGATCCTCGTCGCAGACGACGAGCAGAACCTGCGCCGCGTCCTCGTCGCCTTGCTGCGCCGCGATGGCCACGAGGTCGTGCAGGCGCAGAACGGACAGGAGGCGATCGAGCGCCTCGCCGATGTCGACGTCGTGATCACCGATCTACGGATGCCCCAGGTCGACGGCATGGAGGTGCTGCGCACCGCCTCGAAGAACCATCCGCACGTGCCGGTGATCATGATCACCGCGTACGGCTCGGTCGGCCAGGCGGTCGAGGCGATCAAGGCTGGTGCGTTCGACTACATCGAGAAGCCGTTCGAGCAGGACTCGATCCGATCGATCGTCAGCAAGGCGATCGGTCAGGCGCACGCCAATCGCTCCGCGCCGCGTGCCGCGCTCTACCCTCCTGGCGATCCCGAGGCGAAGGGCCGATTCGGGCTCGTCGGCACCAGCGAGCAGATGCACGGGATCTTCAAGATCATCGAGCAGGTCGCCGACACGCCGTCGACCGTGCTCATCACCGGCGAGAGCGGCACCGGCAAGGAGCTGGTCGCGAAGGCGCTGCACGAGCAGTCGAGCCGCAAAGGCGAGCCGTTCATCAAGATCAACTGCGCCGCGATCCCGAAGACGCTGATGGAGTCCGAGCTGTTCGGCTACGAGAAGGGCGCGTTCACCGGCGCGACCTCGAGCAAGCCGGGCCGGTTCGAGCTCGCCGATAGCGGTACGCTGTTCCTCGACGAGATCGGCGAGATTCCGGTCGAGATGCAGGTCAAGCTGCTGCGCGCGATCCAGGAGAGCGAGTTCGAGCGGGTCGGCGGCATCAAGACGCTGAAGGTGAACGTCCGCCTGATCACCGCGACGAACCGCGATCTCGAGCAGGAGATCAAGCACGGCAACTTCCGCGAGGATCTCTACTACCGTCTGAACGTCGTGCCGCTGCAGATTCCGCCGCTGCGCCTGCGCAAGGGCGACATCCCGCTCCTCGTGCAGCACATCATCAAGAAGTTCAACGAGCGCCTGAAGAAGAACATCTCCGGGATCGCCGACGATGCGCTCGCCGCCCTCGAAGGGCACAGCTGGCCCGGCAACATCCGCGAGCTCGAGAACGTGCTCGAGCGGACGATCCTGTTCTGCAAGGGCGAGCGCATCGAGCGCGCGGAGCTGCAGCTGTCGTCGACGGGCACGGTCGAGCTGCCCGTGGTCGCACGCACCACGTCGAGTGGCTCGATGTCGCCGATCACCGAGGATGACCTGGATGACGAGGACGGGGTGGTCGGCGAGGCAGCGGGATCGCCTTCTGGCTCGCTCAAGGACATCGTCCGCGCCGAGACCTCGCGCGTCGAGCGCGAGCTGATCGTCAAGGCGCTCGAGGAGACCGGCGGGAACGTGACGCAGGCCGCACGCCTGCTGAAGATCAGCCGCAAGAGCCTCCAGATGAAGATGAAGGAGCTCGGGCTTCGCGACCGCGAAGTCTGACCGCTGCTCGCGACCGTGTTACCGTCGCACCTGGTGCAGCGTTCGCGTGCCGCCGTGCTCGCCGCCGTCTCCGTGCTCGGAGCCGGAGCGCAGATCGCGCGCGCGAACCCCCACAGCGTGGTGCCGAGCGCCGCGGATCCGGGCAACCCGATCGACCTTCACCTCCGGCTCGACTACGAGTACCAGATCGATCGCGCGTCGATCACCCGCGAGCGCGTCGGCGCGATCGGTACCGACCCGACGTCCCCGATCCCGCGGAGCAAGGACCTCGAGTTTCATCAGTACCGCCACGTACTAACGCCGCGCGCGGAGCTCGGCGTCTATCGTGACACCTACCTGACGCTCGCGCTGCCGATCGTCATCGCGCAGGCGCGCGAGCTCGAGCTGACCACCGGCGTCGACCGCCCCAACTCGACGACGATCGACGACGGCCTGTTGCCGCCTCAGGGCTTCGACGCGCGGGATCCGTCGACGGCGCCCCCCGGCAACCTCGTGTTCCGCGGCGTGTCGCGCTCGGGGCTCGATCAGATCCACCTCGGGCTCGCCGCGGCGCCGATGTCGCAGAAGCGCGACGACACGAAGCCGACCTGGAAGCTCGGCGCCGAGCTGCGGGTCGCCGTCGGCAAGCTCATGAAGTTCGATCCGATGAGCCCGGGCTCGGAGACCGGCACGAGCCGCGGCGTCCACGAGGCCCGCGTCTACACCAGCGTGGATCGCAAGCTCGATCGCATGGAGGGCTGGTTCGAGCTGTTCTGGCAGGTGCCGATCGCCACGAAGTCGGGCTCGCTGTTCAAGGATCCGGGCTTCGGTGTCACGAACCACACGCTGTCGCAGCAGGCCGGTGTGTCGTTCGGCGTCGAGGCGTACGCGCTCGACGACAAGCAGAACAACAACACGATCAGCCTCGACATGGGCGCACGCGTCGTCGGCCACTTCGAGGGTCGCGCCTACACGGAGATGTGGGAGGTGTTCACGTACGCCGGAGACACTCGCCTCACCGGCCCGCTGATCCTCGACACCAACCCGCTCGACACCGGCGTCCAGCCGATGAGCCACCCCGGAATCTCGAACGTCGAGAATCACCTCGAGACCGCCGCACGCTTCGCGCTACGCGCGCAGCTCGGTCCCAAGGTCCGGTTCGCCGCGATGGTCGACATCGCGTGGAAGACCGATCACGCGATCAGCTTCGCGGACGCGGGAGTAGACAGGCCGAGCGACGACAACGATCTCGTCACGCCCGGTACGGACGAGGTCAATCCGCTACACGCGCCGCGGATCGATCTGGTCGGCCACCGCTACTTCTCCGAGGACAACTTCGGTCTGGCGATCGGGATCCAGGCCCAGGTTCTGTTCTAGGCAAAGATTCTGCCCAGTTGGCTTGAGGTAGGGGGGCTGACCTCTTACTTTCTCGGTCCCCGCGCCAAGGGTGCGCGTCGGGCGGAGGCCTCTCATGATTCTCGGCAAGTTCTTCGGTGCGATCAAAGCGCAGCTCAACAAGCTCGCGAACTTCTTCTGGGAGGCGGACCCCATCGCCCAGATGCAGTACGAATACGACCAGGCGGTCGAGCAGCTCAAGGAAGGCCGCATCGGCCTCGAGCAGTACCGCGGGCTTGTCGAGCGCGTGTCTCGCCAGGTCAAGGACGGCGAGTCACAGGTCAAGAAGCTGACCGCGCAGGCCAAGGCCTACCTCAAGGCCGGCGATCGCGAGACCGCCGGTAGCTTCGCGCTGCAGCTCACGAAGGCGAAGGCATCGCTCGAAGAGAACATGCAGCAGATGGCGATGCACGAGGCCGCGTACTCGAACAACCTCAAGAAGATCCAGTACGCGAACAAGAAGCTCGTCGAGGTCAAGGACAAGATCTCGAAGTACGACGCCGAGCTCAAGATGAGCGAGGCCGAGGCCGAGGTCGCGAAGCTCACGCAGAGCTTCAACATGGACGTCACGACGGACTTCGGTCAGCTCGAGGACGTCATCCAGCGCAAGATCGACGGCAACCGCGGCAAGGCCCGCGTCGCCAGCGACCTCTCCGGGGAGGGCATCGACAAGATCGCCGCCGAGGAGAAGATGGAGGCCTCGATGGCCGACGACGCGCTCAAGGATCTCGAGGTCGAGCTCGGGATGCGCGCACCGGAGACCACTCCGATCGCCGCGACCGCGAAGGACCTCGGCCCCGCCGAGGAGACTCGCGCACGCGAAGAAGCCCCGAAGATCACCGAGTAAACGGCTCAGGTAGGAGATAGCAAATGGCAGACGGAGCTGGGAAACCAAAGCCGGCATTTTTCATCGCAGTCCTCGCCGTCGTGGCGGGACTCGTGGGCCTCGCGTTCTATCGCTGCAACGCCAAGAAGTCCGGAGGCGACGCCGGGTCGGGCTCGGGCAGCGAGGGCTACATCGATCCGAACATCGTGAAGAAGAACGGTTCGGGCTCCGCGGTGACGGCGGAGAACAATGATCCGAACGCTCCTCCGACGACGGTCAGCGAGTACTCGTGGGACTCCGCGAGCAAGCTCCCCGAGGTGCCCGGCACCGCGGCGTACGAGTCGCTCGGCAAGCCGCGCGTCGTGAAGTTCGCCGTCAACGTGTGGGCCGGCTGGGCGCCGATCCTCTGGGCGAACCAGGGCGCTGCCGCGAAGAAGGTCTGGAAGGATGCCAAGGGCGGCGAGTTCCAGGTCCAGCTCAAGTTGATCGATGACCCGGTCGGCATGGGCAACTCCGTCGCGAACGGCACCGTGCAGATCGGCTGGGCGACCGTCGACATGCTCCCGCTGATCGTCGAGCGCCTGAAGCGCGATCCGCGCACCATGCCGCGCGTCTACCAGCAGATCGACTGGTCGAACGGCGGCGATGGCATCGTCGTCCGCGACACGATCAAGGACGTCTCGGACCTCCGCGGCAAGACGGTCGTGCTCGCGCAGAACTCCCCGTCGCACTTCTTCCTCCTGAACGTCCTGCTCCAGGGCGGCGTGCAGCCGACCGAGGTGAAGATGAAGTTCACGAAGGATGCGTTCCAGGCCGCGGCCGCGTTCAACCAGAACAAGGACATCGCGGGCGTCGTGACGTGGGCGCCGGACATCTACAACCTCACGAAGACCGGCATGGGCAACAAGATGCTCGTGTCGACGCTCACGGCGAACAAGCTGATCGCCGACGTGTGGTTCGCGCGCGCCGACTTCGCGCGTGACAACCCGGAGATCATCGAGGGTCTCGTCCGCGGGATCCTCGACGCGACCGACGAGCTCTCGAAGAATGACGCGAGCAAGCAGAGCGTGGGCAAGATGATGGACGAGTTTTACAGCCTGCCGCCCGGCACCGGCGGCGGCATGCTCGCCGACGCGCACTGGACGAACTACGCCGAGAACCGCGACTTCTTCCTGGTCGCGTCGAACCCGACGAACTTCGAGCGCACGTACGACACCGCGCACCGGCTCTACAAGGCGATCCGCGTGCTCGAGGGCGAGAAGATTCCGTTCGACAAGATCATGGACTTCTCCGTGATCAAGAAGCTCGGCGCCGAGCCGAAGTACGCCGAGAGCAAGAACGAGTACGAGTTCAAGTTCACGCCCGCGACTGGCAGCGAGGTGAACGTCGAGAGCTCGGTCCTTACCAAGACGGTGACGATCAACTTCTTCCCGAACTCGTTCGACCTCTACAAGAAGGTCCCGGCGAAGGGCGGCGCGGGCGAGATGTATTACGACGGCAACGTCGAGTACACGATCGAGGAGATCGCGAAGCTGGCCGGGCAGTTCGGCGCGGCGCGCATCGTGATCGAGGGCCACACCGACGGATCGATGAAGGGCTCGGCGGATGAGAGCCTGGTCAAGGAGCTGTCGACGCGGCGCGCGAACGCGGTGAAGGAAGGGCTCGTCAACAAGTTCAAGATGCAGCCGAACCAGTTCAGCGTGAACGGTTTGGGCTGGGGCCGCCCCGCCGATCCGAAGGACCCCGACAACCACGCAAAGAACCGCCGCGTGGAGATCAAGGTCGTGCCGGCGGAGGCTCAGTAGGTGAGCACGGGCGGCGACAAGCCGGGGGGCGATCCGCCCGCCGACAAGCCGGCGACAGCGCCGGCCGCCGCCCCCGCGCCTAGGCCGCTGACGGCCGAAGAGAAGGCGAAGATCGCCGCGGAGCAAGCGGATGCGCTCGCGGCGCTCGAGGCCGAGGAGCGCGGCGAGAAGCCCGCTCCGAGACCGGCACCGACTCCTGTCGCCGCTGCCCCTGCGCCGGCCGCCAAGGCTGCGGCCGCGGCCGCGAAGCCCGTACCGCCGTCGGAGAAGGCGAACGAGGCCGCGAGATCGCAGCCGCCGGTTGTTGCCTCGGCTGACGACGATCCGAACCGGCTGCCGACGGCGCCGCCGTGGTGGAAGACGCTGCGCGCGGATCCGCCGGCGGCCATCCGGATGGTGCTCGGCGGCGCGCTGCTCGGCCTCCTCCTGCTGCTCTGGTTCTTCATCACGCTCGGCGATCCGGTCGACCGCATCATCTCGCCGTCCAAGCTGCCGAGCCCCGGCGAGATCTTTGGCTCGTTCGGCGTCCTCATGAAGCGCGACATCGGCGAGAGCATCGCGGACACGCTGCAGCGCGTGATGATCGGCGTGCTGCTCGCGTCGCTCGTCGGCGTCAGCGTGGGCGTGATGGCGGCGTCGCACCGCGGTGTGGGCGCGGCCACCGCACCGCTCGTGATCTTCCTGCGCAGCGTTCCGATGGGTGCGCTGATCCCGCTGACGCTGCTCCTGTTCGGTGACGAAGAGAAGCAGAAGACGATGTTCATCTTCCTCGCGATCGTCCCGTTCGTGTTCTCGGACACGGTCAAGGCGATCTCGATCGTCCCCGAGCGCTACGTCGAGACCGCGCAAACGCTCGGCGCCTCGCGATGGCAGATCATCCGCAAGGTGCTCGTGCCGCTCGCCCTACCCGACATCATCACGAGCCTCCGGTTCCAGCTCGGCCTCGCACTCGGCTACATCATGCTCGTCGAGGAGATCAACACCGAGCACGGCCTCGGCAAGCTGATCATGGGCAGCCAGCGCCAGGGTCCGTACGAGCACGTGTACTTGCTCCTGTTCGTGATCGCGCTGATCGCGTTCTCGATCGATCTCCTGCTGCGGACTGTCCAGCGCGGCGTGTTCGCGTGGCGGAAGGACCTATGAGCACCGACGGCAGCAAGCCAGCACCGCCCGGCGCCACCGGCACCGGTCCCGCCGGTGGCGGATCGCCGAAGCCCACCCCGCCCGCGCGCGATCCGGCCGCCGAGGCCGCCGCGCTCGCGATGCTCGAGGCCGAGGAGAAGCAGCTCGCCGAGAAGGACGAGCCGCCGGGCAAGGCCGAGGAGAACATGGCGCGGGCCGCCGCGCGCCCGGAGCATAAGATCCCAGCGGAGGAGCTGAAGGTGGCGCCGATGGCGAAAGCGCCGCCCGCCCTCGCCCCGAAGCCCGCGGCCGTGGTCACGGGTGGAACGAAGCCGGCCGGCATGACCGAGCTGGGCAAGCCGCTGAAGAAGCCGCCGGTCGTCGAGTTCAAGAACGTCACGAAGACCTACGGGTCGGGCGACAGCGCGTTCACCGCGATCAAGAACGTCAACTTCGCGATCGAGGACTACCCAGGGCGTGGCGAGTTCGTCTCGATCCTGGGACCGTCGGGCTGCGGCAAGTCCACCGTGATCCGCATGATCGCGGGCCTCTTGCCCCAGTTCCCACAGACCTCGGGTCAGGTGCTCGTGGACGGCAAGACGGTGAACGGTCCCGGTCCCGATCGCGGGATGGTCTTCCAGGACTACACCTCGTTCGACAACCGCTCGG
>JACCRC010000104.1 GCA_013813765.1 Deltaproteobacteria bacterium
TCGCTGGTGGCCTGTACGAACGGACGTCCGGAGCGGCCGGACAACCACTCGGCGGGTACCGGCGCCGCGCGCCGGAACGAACCGTGCTGCACGAGCTGGTTGCTGGGCACGCGCAGACGCTGCTCGCCGAGCTGCGCGATGCCGACCCCGAGGGCGGCGGCTTACCTCGCTACGTCGAGCGCGAGCTCGCTGCTTACCTCAAGTGCGGCATCCTCGCGCACGGGTTCGCGCGCGTGCGCTGTCAGGACCTGCGACGACGAGATCGTGGTGGCGTTCAGCTGCAAGCGGCGCGGAATCTGTCCGAGCTGCACCGCGCGACGAATGGCAGACACCGCTGCGCATCTCGTGGATCGCGTGCTGCCACGCGCACCCTTCCGGCAGTGGGTGTTCACGGTGCCCAAGCCGCTGCGCCTCGTGCTCGGGCGCGAACCAGCGTGGACGAGCTGGGTCGGTGGACTGGTCGTCCGCGCGATCGGCGCGTGGCAGAGGCGCTTCGGTGGACTGGTGAACCTCAACGTCCACTACCATCTCGTCGTGCCCGACGGCGTGTTCGTCAAGAGCGACGAGGGTCTGCGGTTCGAGATGCTGCCGCCCGACCAACGCCAACGTGCTGGCGATCACCGACGAATGCAAGCGCGCCGGTACGCGGCGCCGAGAGGCTGCGTGCATGGTGCGAGGGCTTCTCGCTGCACGCGGGTGTCGTGATCGCCGAGCACGATCGCGACGCGCTGGAGCGCGGCGGGCGTTCGCACTGGAGCGCCTGGCGTGGGCTGACGACGGCCGCATCACGTACAAGCTCAAGCGACCCTGGCCCGACGGCCGCACCCACCTCGTAATGGAGCCGGGCGAGGCGAGCTTGGGTCGCGCGCTCGCAAGCAGCTCGAGCGCTGCATGCAAGCCGGCTAGGGAGCTGCGAGCCGAACGGGTGCTTGCCGTGACGGCATGAAACAGCGACGCGCAGAGGGCGAAGATGTCGCCGGGCTCGTCACTGCCGCGACCGAGGACGAGGGCCTCGTATCCCGAGTACGGCAGCTTGTCGCTTGTCGGCCCGCCGGAGCGGAGATCGACGCTCGCGACGAACCGACGCGAGCGTCGTTTGGCTGTTGGGGGGCGCGCTGCAGGATCGCCTGGGCCGCGTTGACCAGAAGCGACACGGACACCTGTCTTGGCGTCGCCCCCACCCCCGTTACCGGCGCCCCAACTGGGGGGCGATGTAGGTGAGACAAACGCTCCCGAGAGCCGCAATCTCCGCAGATCGAGCGGGCCCATGGGAGTAGGAAAATTCGATCCTTGTGTATCGTTGTGCGGGGGGGATCGCGGGGCCAGGAGCGTATTTGGGGAGCGGCTCGCAAGGCATGAGGCTTAACCGATTCGACGTGACTGGGTGGCGTGCAATTGCACGCAGTTGCGGCGTTTCCGACGACGTTGCGTTCGAGCTCTGGCAGCGGGCGCAGGCCGAGGCCGGGCCCAACTTCTCGCGCGCCGAGGCGCTCTACCGCCGCATGGTCGAGGAGTCCGTCGCGCTCGAAGCGATCACCGAGCAGCTCGAGTCGTCGTCGGGCGTGAGCGAGCCCGGCAAGTCGACGCGCGTGATCGAGGACGACCTCGGTCGGGGCCCGGTCGCGCACGATCCGATCCTCGGCCCGGCCGAGTTGGACCCCACCGCTCGCCTCAAGAACGCGCTCGTCAACGCCGTTCGCGATGTCGAGAAGGCCGCGTTCTCGGTCTCCGGCGCGAACGCGCAGACCATCAACGAGGCCCTGCGCCGCTTCATGCGCGGTCAGGGCAAGCCGCTGGTGTCCGTCGACGATGGCGCGATCGCGCAGGTGCTCCGCCTCGCCGACGCGCTCGTCACGATCGTCGAGCACGGCCGCGGCGAACGCAAGGGCAAGCCGTTGCCGGCGAGCCTCCAGAGTGAGCTCGAGACCAAGCTCGGTGTCGACCTCGGCGATCTGCGCGTCCACGACGACGCGAAGGCCGCCGAGGCCGCGCGCGGCCACGACGCACTCGCGTTCGCGCAGGGCAAGAACGTCTACTTCGGCGAGGGCAAGTACGATCCGTCGAGCAGCGAAGGCCGCGAGCTGATCGCCCACGAGGCGACGCACGTCGCGCAGCAGCGCGGCGGCGGTACCGGCAGCGGTGTGTCTGCGCCGGGCAGCGCCGTCGAGCGCGAGGCCGATCGCGTCGCGGGGGCGTTCGCCGCGGGCATGGCCCCAGGTGCGCGCGAGTTCGCGATCACCGAGCGCGCGGGTGCCGGCACGATCTCCCGCAAGGATTCCGCGAGTGCGGCGGCGCCCGCAGCGGCCGCGGCCCTCCACCTCAAGGCGACCACCACGGCCTCGGCCGCGAGCGGCGGCACGGATCGCTGGACCGTCGGCGTTGGCGAAGAGGTCAAGTTCGAGGCGATCGGCGGCGAGACCGGTGACTGGACCGCGAGCGGCGGCACGCCGGCGACCGGCAACGGTGCCTCGCTGCTCTGGAATGCACCGGGCACGGCCGGTCAGTTCACGATCAAGCTCAAGACCACTGGGGGCGAGGCGACGAGGTCGGTCGCGGTCATCCAGCCGTCGGGCGTGAAGTTCACGGTCTACGACACGTACGGTCCGGCGAGCGACGACATGATGGGCGCCGGCATGCGCCTCGACATGAGTCTCGATCCGCTGAACGTCTCGTTCAACAAGATCAAGATCCGCGAGAAGCCCGGTGGTGCGCACGGCCTCACCGGCTACTTCAGGACCGTCAACGCCGACCTCTCGCACAACCCGGAGTCCGCCGAGACCTCGGTTCGCGAGGACAACAAGACCGGCAAGTGGGATGACGCCCACTTGATGGACGACAGGTCCGACCCGTGGCCGAAGCCGCTGCAGGTCGGCTCGATGACCTGGGACATCCCGTACCTCTACACGGCGGGAGATGTCACCGACGCACCGTTCTCGATCGTCCGCCAGACGATGGGGATCGTCGACAGCCGGGGCACGGTCACCGTCACCAAGGGTACCGCGGCGCACTCGCGCACGCCGACGCCGGCCGCCGATGAGAGACGGCCGGCCCAGCGCAGGACCTCGGGGGAGCACGTCGAGAAGGTGTCCGGCAGGCACGGCGGCAAGCTCATGGGTGACCAGGGCGCCGGCGGCGGATCAGGGACCACCGCCGGGCCGACGAACTGGAACATCAATCTCGCCGGGATGGCGCTCGACCTGAGCGAGCGGCTCGCGGGCGCGCATGACAATGGCGATGGCACGTCGACGATCCAGATCGACCGGACGCTGGGTCCGGTCAAGATCGCCTCGGCGCGGTACCGGAAGAATGCGGCGGGCGATCGCGTCGAATCCGCCACGCTGACGGCGTCGATCGAGTCCGGTAGCCTCCGCGGCACCACCGGCTCGCTGACGGTCAACTCCGAAGGCAGGGTGTCCGGCAGCCTCGAGGTGCCGATCGAGAAGGCGAACTTCCTCCGCAAGTCCGTCCGGATCGAGATCGGCGACGGCACGATCACGGGCAGGACTCGGCTCCAGCCCAACGACCTGTTGCCGCCCGACTTCCCGATCCGTACGAGCGAGCTCGAGCTCGTTGTCTCGTACACGGAGGGCTCCGGCGTCTCGATGTCGCTGACGGGAAGCGCGTCGGTGTCCGTCGAGAACGGCTTTGCCTCGGGCGTCGCGACGATGGAGATCGAGGAGTTCCGCTGGGACAGCACCTCGGGGATCTCGTTCCGGGTCAGGGTCAGCGGCAGAGTCGACATCCACGGCCTCGCGAACACCGAAGCCGCGATGACCTACGATGGGACGAGGACCGAGTTCCTCGGCGGCACGTCGAACATCCGGGTGGTGATCCCCGGGATCGAGGGCACGGCGCTGCTCGAGTTCGGCGCTGGCAGGCTGTCGCTCGACTCGCGGGACCTCCACTTCACGCTGCCTCGGCTCGACCGCGTCAGGTTCGACCAGGTTCACCTCGAGGCGAACAAGCTCGTCGCGCGGCTCTCGCTGAACGAGGTCATCAGCTTCCCGCTCCCCGGCGGCGCGGCGCTCGAGCTTTCCGACTCGTCGCTCGCGATCGACGGCATGACCGTGAACGGGCACCTGACGGGAACGCTCAGGATGCCAGGGGGCGACGGCTTCCGCGCGACCGCGCGCGTTGGCTACGAGCAGGGCGGGAACTGGACCGGCAGCATCACGATCGACGGCGGCGCCAACCTGACGTTCGGCGGTGTCGAGGTCGGCGTCAGCCCCGGGTCGACGCTCACCGTCCGCAAGGAGGCGGCCGGTCTCTCGGTCGAAGGCGACGTCACGGGCACCGTCCGGATCCCCGCGCTCGCGGGCTCCAACATCGAGGCACACCTCATCTACCGGACCGGCGAGGAGCTGCAGCTCTCGGTCGACGCGAACGTCCCACTCACCACGATCTACCGCGGGCTCAGCGGCAACCTCAACGTCCGCTACAACCGCGGCGGTGGCGCGGCGAGCGCGTTCGCATTCAGCGCGACCAACATCGGCTACGCCGGCGCGCCGGTGAACGGCCAGGTGTTGTTCTCCGAGTTCGAGGGCCGCGTCGAGGGCGAGCGGATCACGGGCAGCCTGACCGCCGCGGCGGGCACGGTGATCCGCGCCAACGGCGTCACCGTCACGATCAACGGCGGCTTCATCCGCCTGCTTCCGGACGGCAAGCTCCACGGTGCGCTCCAGGCAGGAGCGACGGCGGGTGGTGCTGCGGTCGAGGCGAACATCGGGTGGGAGAACGACGTCTTCACGTGGTCCGCGGAGGCCGTGCTCGACCTCGCCGCGCTGACCGGTCAGAAGGTGATCGGCCGCGTGCGCGCGGCCGCCGGCTCCGGTGGCGTGGGCCGCTTCACCAACGAGGGCCCGGTCACGTTCGGTCCGAGCCTCGCGGCGCTGCAGGGCGTGTCGATCGACACGATCTCCGGCGACCGGAACGGGCCGACGTTCGATCTCGAGATCAGCGCCGAGAACGCCGCGAACCGGCTCCTCCGGCAGGTCCCGGGCGTCGGCGTGACGCTCACGACGACGCGCGCGACCGTCCACTATGCCTCCGGCAATCTCTCGATGGCCGGTCACATCCGCGGCAGCGCCTGGTATCCGAAGGAGGGCAACCCGAAGATCCGGGGCACGTTCGATCTCTCGTACGACAACGCCACGGGCTTCACCGGCCGGCTCGAGGACGTCTCGGTCGTCGCGAGCAATTACTTCCAGTCGACGGGCGGCACCGCGGATCTCAACAGTGGCGACGTCGCGCTCGGCCAGCCGACGACGTTCCGCGTCCCGGGCTTCGCGAGCGGCACCGTCAACCAGGCCAACGTCAACGTCAAGAC
>JACCRC010000121.1 GCA_013813765.1 Deltaproteobacteria bacterium
GGGCACGCGCATCGACAGCATCTCGATGGTCGGTGATGCGCTGTGGATCGGTACCGAGACGGGCGCCGCGCAGATCGCGCTCGACGGCACGAAGCTCTCGGTGACGAAGAAGGCGGAGGAGAAGAGCCTTACGCAGGCTTGGATCCTGGCGAAAGGTCAAGCGGTGGTTGCCGCCGAGCAGGCGGGGGAGGGGGATCGAGCTCGGGTCGATCGCGATGCCGTCGAGCTCGACGCGCTGGAACGGAGGGGCGGTACCGGGCCCCTCGATCGTCAGGATCGAGCCGTCCCGCAGGTGAACGCGCGCGGTCGGAAACAGGGGCGACGCGAGCGCGAGATCGGGCTGGCCGGGCAGGTCGGGATACAGCCCGAGCGCGGCCCACACGTACCAGGACGAGGTCGCGCCGAGGTCGTCGTTGCCGGGAAGGCCGCTGGGCAGATCGGTGAACACGCGCGTCAGGATCTGGTGGACCACGGCCTGCGTCTTCTCCGGCGCGCCGAGCCGCGAGTAGAGGAACGGCGTCGCGAACTGCGGCTCGTTGCCGATGTAGAAGTGCGGCAGCGAGAGCCCGGCGTTGAGCTGGAGGAACAGTGCGTCGAGGCGCGCGATCGCGATCGCCGCACCACCGAGCGCGGTGGCGAGGCCAGCTGGATCGTGCGGCACGAAGAACGTGTACTGCGCCGCATTGCCCTCGATGAAGCCGCGCTGGTGAGTTGGCTTGAACGGAGTCTTCCAGGAGCCGTTCGCGTTGCGCGGACGGATGTAGCCGGTCGACGGATCGAACAGGTTCTTCCAGCGCTCGGAGCGGCGCGCGAGCGCATCGGCGCGATCGGGGAGGCCGAGAGCGCGCGCGAGCTGCGAGAGCGCTGCGTCGGCGACCGCGTACTCGAGCGTGATCGCGGCCGAGCCCCAGATCTTCGGATCGTTCGGGACGTAGCCGTGACGATCCGAGAGGCTCTGGAACGGGCGAATGACCCAGCGGTTGCAGCGCGCGCTGGGTTTCGTCGCGAGGTCGAGCGCTGCGCGCGCATCGAAGCCGCGCGCACCGAACGCGTACGCATTCGCGACGATCAACGCGCCGGGATCACCGATCATCACGCCGGTCTCGTCGTGCGCGAGCGTCCAGCGCGGCAGGCCGCCGCATTGCTGCGCGCTGGTCACGAACGAGCGCAGGATGTCATCGGCCTCGCGCGGGTAGAGCAGCGTGACGAGCTGGACCCACGAGCGGTAGATGTCCCAGCCGGAGAACGTCTGATAGTGCGTGTAGCCGACCGCGCGGTGCACCGCACCGTCGAAGCCCATGTACTCGCCGTTCACATCCGAGGCGATGTTCGGGTGCAGCAGCACGTGATAGAGCGCGGTGTAGAACGTCCGCCGAGCGGACTCCGAGCTGCCCTCGATCTCGATCGTGCCGAGCGCCGTCTTCCACAGCTCCGCCGCCGCGGCGCGACGCTGATCGAACGACGGGCCGAGCGATGCCTCGAGGTTCGCGATCGCGTTCGCCGTGCTGACGTACGAGATCGCGATCGTCGCGCCGACGTTCTGCGACGCGAAGCGCAGCCACAGCCCCGACCGCGGTCCGCGGATGTCACGCGCCGACGTGGTCCACGCATCACCGCGCCACGACGACGACGACACGATCGGCTGATCGAATTCGACCGCGAGGTGGATCGTGTAACTCGACGCGTGCCCGCAGAACCGCTTGCTCGTCATCGACGCCACGAGCCGCGTTGGCGACACGACGCGAAGCTCGCCGCGCGACACCTCCGCGGCCCGGTCGGTGACGGTCTTGCTTGCCTGGATCAACAGGCCAGGCGTGGTCTTCGCCGGGAACGAGAACCGCGCTGCACCCGCGCGCTGCGACGCCGTCAGCTCGACGGTCACGCCGCTGCCGAGCGTCACCTTGTAGTAGCCGGGCGTCGCGAGCTCGTCGGCGTGACGGAACGTCGCCGCCTGGCGCGCATCGAACACGGACTCCGACGAGGTCGGAGCGATCGTCGCGGGCAGGAAGGGAAAGTCGAGCATCGCCGGGCAGCCGGTGCCGGAGAGGTGCGTGACCGTGAAGCCGCGGATGTGATCGTCGCGGTAGTGGTAACCGAACTCCGCGGTGGGACCGGTGTCGGGGCTCCACTGGATCATCCCGAACGGAACGGTAGCGCCGGGGAACACCGCGCCGCCGGAGTCACCGGGCGGCGGATCGGGCGCGTCGCCATCGTCGGTGCCGATGAACGGATCGACGAGCCCCGAGCGCGGATGCGTCGGCGGCACCGGCCCGCGATGCACGTGCCGCTGACACGCGCACAGTGCAGCGATCACGACGATCCATACGCGCACGCTACTCGTCGGAGGTCGGCGGCTTCGGCGGAACGTCGTCGGGATGCATGTACGACGCGAGATCCTCGTCATCGTCCTCGAAGCTGATGCCGCCCTTCCGCAGTGCGGGCGCCTTTGCTTTCGCCGGCAGCGGCGTGTCATCGGTGGGCGGCCGCCACACGCGCTCGAGCGGCTTCGCCGGTTTCGGCGGCGTCCAGCGGCCGGTGACCGTGCCGTCCTCGGCATCGCGGGCGCCTCGCGTGTCGAACCGTCCGCGTGACGGCGGCGTCGCGATCTCGTCGCGCGGGTCAGAGTCCGAGCTCCCGTCCATCTCCTCGAGCTGCTCGATCACGGTGCGCGCTTCGGGCAGCTCGCCGACATCGATCTCGCCTTTGCGCACGAGCTCGAGC
>JACCRC010000181.1 GCA_013813765.1 Deltaproteobacteria bacterium
ATGAGCACCCTACAAAAGACGCTCCACCCCGACGAGAAGATCAAGGCCGGCAAGCTTGGCAGCACGCTGACCAAGGCGGGCCTCGCGATCGCTGTCGTGTTCCTCGTGGTCTCGATCGTGCTGACCCTCTCGGGCACCGCGAACAGCGGCCACGTCAGCAAGTGGTCCCGGTTCCTCCACGCCTACGTCATCGGCTGGAGCTACATCTTCACGCTGTCGCTCGGCATGCTGTGGATCATCATCCTGCACTACCTGGTGCGTGGACGCTGGCTCACCGCGGTGCGCCGGATCGCTGAAGCGATGGCCAACGCGTTCCCGATCATCTTCATCGCGGGCCTCGGCTTCATCGTCCCGCTCCTCGCCGGCTACCAGGACCTCTACTACTGGGCGCACCCCGACGCGCACAACCACGAGCTCAACCATCACCTGCTGCACAAGCTCGGCTGGCTCTCGCCCACGTTCTTCGCGGTCCGGTACGTGATCTACGGCGTGCTGTTCACCGCGATGGCCGCGTACTTCCGCAACAAGTCGATCCAGCAGGACACCAGCGGCGATCCAAAGATCTCCGAGACGCTGCGCATCGCGTCAGGTCCGGCGATGATCCTGTTCTCGGTCATCACCTGCATGGCCGCGTTCGACATCCTGATGTCGATGGCTCCGAAGTGGTTCTCGACGATCTACGGCGTCGCGTTCTGGGGCTCGGCCTGCGTCGGCTCGTTCGCCGCGCTCGCGCTGCTCGTGCTCGGCATCCAGCGCACCGGCCGCCTCACGCACTCGATCAACGCGGAGCACTACCACGACATCGGAAAGTGGATGTTCGCCTTCACGTTCTTCTGGGCGTACACCGCGTTCTCGCAGTTCATGCTGCAGTGGTACGGCAACATGCCGGAGGAGACGCACTGGTACAAGTACCGGATGTTCGGCGAGTGGCAGTGGGTGTCCATCGCCATCCTCGTCGGCTACTGGGCGTTCCCGTTCGTGTTCCTGCTGTCGCGGTGGACCAAGCGCATCGTGCCCGCCCTGGTGTTCTTCAGCGTATGGCAGCTCGTGTTCCACTGGCTCGAGATCTACTGGAACGTGATGCCGAGCTATCAGTGGCAGGTCGTCTATCACGGCGCTGAAAAGTTCATCGCAGGCCCGCTCACGGGTAACCCCGAGCTGCACCACGTCGGCTTCTCGCCGGTGGACATCACGGTGTGGCTCGGCCTCGTCGGCGTGTGGATCGCCGGCGTCGGTCGTGGTCTGCACGGCAACCTCATCCCGACCAAGGACCCGACGCTTCCGCTGTCGTTGGCCCACGAGGTTCAGTAGGAGCTTTATGTCCGGACCCAAGCGCAACGCGGACTCGCTCAACACCATCGGCATCGTCGTCGTCGGCATCTGCGGCGCGGTGCTCGTCTACGTCTCCATCGTCGCTCTCCAGGCGTTCTACATGAACGACACCTCGGAGATTCAGACGATGGCCGACTACGGCGGCAACGACTCGCAGGCTCGCTCGCTGCGCACGGCGCAGGTGCAGAACATCACCGAGGTCGGCAAGAACGCCGAAGCCCAGCCCAAGCCGGGCGAGCAGGCCAAGGGCGCGACCTATCGCCTGAACATCGACGACGCGATGCGACTCGTCGTCGAGGGTGCGAAGGTCGATCCGTCAAACCTCGTGCCGTCGCAGGGACGCTCCGACAAGGCGACGATCAAGCCGATTCCGGGACGCCCGGTGTCGGTCACGCCCGATCCGGCTACGACGGCTCCCGCCGCACCGACCGGCGGTACTGGCGCGGGTTCGGCAGCGGGCTCCGCGTCGGTTCCCGAGCCGTCGGTGCCGATGGCTCCGACCGGTGGCCAGGCTCAGGGCGGTAGCGCTCCTACCGGCGGCAACCCGGGCACGGGCACCGCGGGCACGCCGCCGCCGACCATCAACCTGCCGAACACCACGGGCACGGGCAGCGCGACTCCGGTCGGCGCGGGCTCGGGCAGCGCGGTGCCGACTCCGGCGAGCTCGGTCAATCAAGCCCCGAAGACGCCGAACCCTGCACCGAAGGGCAATGCTCCGTAGCACGCACATAGCGCTCGCCCTGTGTCTCGCGATCTCGATCGCGGACGCATCGCCGAGCGACGTGGTCCTGCCGCCGCCGCCGACCTACAAGGGGAG
>JACCRC010000229.1 GCA_013813765.1 Deltaproteobacteria bacterium
TCGACGGTGATCGAGCGCGACCCGATGGCGGGAACCGGCTACATGACCGTCGCAGAGGCGTTCGAGCGGCGCGGCAAGGTCGCCGAGGCGCTCGACTTCTGGCAGCAGGCGATCGTCATCGATCAGACCAACCCGACGCCGCGACTACGCAAGGCGCAGGCCTTGATCGCGCTCGGCCGCAGCGCCGAGGGCGACGCGCTGCTCCAGCAGATCGTCGACCGCACGTGGCACGACATCTGGAGCAACGTCCCGTACCAGGCGAAGTACCTCCTGGAGCGCGGGAAGACCCAGCGCTAGGTCGGCGCTCAGGTCGAGCTAGCCCGAGGCGAGCGCGTCGTCGAGGGCGTCGAAGGTTTCCTGTGCCTCGAGCGCGGGGATCCCGAACGCATCGGCGATGCCTCCGAGGAACTCGAGCTCGTCGTCGTGGACCTCGTTGTCACAGAGCGCGGTCACACACGCGAGCTTGTAGGCGACGCGGCGAGACGGTTCGTCGAGCTGCTTCGCGACCGCGTGCAGCCGGGCCTGGTAGCCCTCGGCGGCGAGCTGCTTGCCGAGGTGGCCGAACAGGTCCACGAGGAACGCGGGCTCGAGCTCGTTCTGCAGCCATGCGTGGAGGTGCGAGACGAGGTGATCGATCTCGATCTCGCTGAGGTGGTCGTCGGCGGAGGCGGTGAGGAAGGCGACCTCGAGCAGCGCGTGCAGCCGTGCTGCGTGCGGATCGGTGGGCGCGTCGCGATTGGCCTTGAGGGCAGCGGCGCCGGAGCCGAGGTCGGCGGGCAGCGAGGAGCCGAGAGTGCGCGTGCGTTCCTGTCGTTGGGCGTCGTTCATCGCCGGGCATGATACACGTGGGGCGTGCCTACCGACGGGGAGCTCGAGCTCTCGTTCTACGAGAAGTTTCTGTGGAGCAAGGGCCTCGAGCCCTACCTCGTTCAGGAATCAGCGATTTCGAAGATCTTCGCGAAGGAGAGCGTGCTGGTCACGGTCCCCACGGGCACCGGCAAGACGCTGATGGCAAAGGCCGCGCTGCACGCCGCGATGGGGCGGGGCGAGCGGGCGATCTACACCACGCCGCTGCGGGCGCTGACCGAGGAGAAGTACCGCGAGCTGTGCGCCGACTTCGGCGAGGGCTACGTCGGCTTCGCGACCGGTGACTACAAGGTGAACCGCGACGCGCCGATCCAGGTGGAGGTCGCCGAAATCCTGTGGAACCGGATCGTCGCCGAAAAGCACGTGTCGCCTGCCGACGTCGTCGTCATGGACGAAGGCCACTACTTCAACGATCCCGAGCGCGGCTATGTCTGGGAGCAGTCGATCATCGGCCTCGATGCGCGCACGCAGCTCGTGATCCTGTCTGCGACCGTCGGGCGCCCGGAGCAATTCACGCACTGGATCGAGCTGACGCGGCGCGTGCCGATGGCGCTCGTCGAGTCGCGCGAGCGCAAGGTGCCGCTCGTCCACGAATACCGCGAGGACATGCTGATCGACACCGTGCGCGAGCTCGCGCACACCGGCGACGTCCCCGCGATCATCTTCGTGTTCGGCCGCGAGCAGTGCTTCGACGTCGCACGGCTCCTGAAGTCGTGCCGCCGGTTCACGACCGACGAGGAGAAGGCGAAGGTCGAGGCGCTGTGCGACGCCACGCTGCTCGAGTCAGGGGTGGCGCGCGAGCTGAAGCCGCTGCTCTCGCACGGCATCGGCATCCACCACGCGGGCATCCTGCCCAGGTACAAGCAGCTCGTCGAGCAGCTCGCGCTCGAACGCCTGATCAAGTTCGTGGTGTCGACGGAGACCATCGCCGCCGGCATCAACCTTCCTGCGCGCACCGTGGTGTTTCCCGCGCTGCGCAAGTTCATCAAGAAGGAGCCTCGGATCGTCACCGCCGCCGAGTACCACCAAATGTCCGGTCGGGCAGGGCGCCCGCAGTTTGACGACCGCGGCCTCGCGATCACGCTCGCGCCCGAGGAGATCGTCAGCGAGCTGAAGAAGAAGCTGAAGGACGCGCAGAAGCGTCCCGCGTACGACGAGGCGAAGATCAAGCGCGGCGTCTACTCGCAGGCGGTTGGCGAGGCGAAGCGCAAGGGCGACATCGTGTGGACGCCCGAGATCCACGCCGAGCTGGTCAAGGGCGAGCCGGCGGAGCTTCGCAGCAAGACGAAGATCACCGCCGAGCAGGTGCTCGCGATCGGTCTTCCAGATCTCACGGCGACCGTGCTTCCCGGCGACACGGCTGCTGCACGGCAAGCCGAGGCCGAGGCGTCGCTACCCCCGTCGATGCGGCTCGACATCGTGACGGTGATCGATAACCTGCTGCTCACCGATCGCGAGCGCAAGGAGCTGCACAAGGTGCTCGCGCAGCTCGTCTCGAACATGAAGGCGATCGGCGTGCTCGACGAGCACGGTACGCAGGTCTCCGGCGAGATGATCCGGAAGCTCCAGGGCATGGACGGGCTCCTGATCTTCTACATCCTGTTCAACCATCAGCTCGAATATGTCGAGCTACGCGAGCTCGTCGAGTATCTGATCGATCACGACATCATCCAGCGGCAGCTCGACCGCAAGGGCGAGGACGAGAAGCGCGAGTGGATGCGGACCAAGCTTCGCGAGATGCGCGAGACCAACGGGCAGGTCACCTGGGACGACGTCGAGGCCGAGTGGGAGAAGGCGCACCCGCGCGTCCCGACGAAGATCGAGCTGATCCACCAGGAGTTCTCGTCGAAGATTCCCCATCCCGAGCTGCACGGCGGCAAGAAGCCGAAGTCCACCTGGGCGCAGCTCGAGGAGTCCGGGCTGACGTTCCTCGAGTTCGTCGACAAGCACGGCCTCGATCACGAGGAGGGCAACCTGTTCTCGTACCTCGTCCGCGTGATGAACTTCGCGAGGAAGCTGGGCGAGGCGTCGGGGCTGAGCGAGCTCGAGGACCTGGCCGAGCGCGTCCAGCGCATCCTCGCGCGCGTGGATGTCCGCCTGGTCGATGACCGTAAGTGGTGATTGCAGTACGATGCCGGCGATGCTCGAGACGTCACCTTCGGGGGAGAACAGGGTGCTGGCAGTCACCGAACAGCTTGTCGTCGCGGTCGAGCTCGACTTCAAGACGAAGCAGCACCGCAAACTGAGCGTCAACGAGATCAAGACGGCGATGGAGGGCGAGAAGTTCGTCTGGATCGACGTCGACATCTCGCAGGCCGAGGAGGCGCGGAAGTTGCTCGCGAAGCTCGCGCTGTGCGAGCCCGAGATCATCGAGGACGCGCTGAGCCGCGAGCCCGCGACGCAGATCGCCCGCTACGACGACTACATCCACCTCGTCCTCTCGGGGTGCCGCCTCGCCGGTCACAAGTTCGATCTCGAACGGGTCGACGCGATGATGGGTGCGAAGTTCCTGCTGACGCTCCACAAGGGTGCGCCGGTCTTCCTCGAGGCGGTCCGCAAGTCGTACATCGCGGACTTCGTGCGGTTCGCGCAGTCGCCGAGCTTCTTGCTCTACGAGCTGTGGGATCACCTGCTCGACAACTACCTCGCCGTTCACAAGAAGTTCGAGGAGCGCGTCGACGAGGTGCAGCGTCGCCTGATCGGCGAGGTCGACGAGTCGGTGTTCGGTGAGGCGAGCGAGCTGACCGTCGACCTCTTGCACCTGCGCAAGGTCGTGCTGCCCGCACGCGCGGTCCTCACCGATCTCTCGACGCGCAAGTCGCCGTTCGTGAGCGAAGCCACGCAGCCGTACCTCAACAACATGGTCGGCACGATCGAGCGCGTGCTCCAGGACGTGCTCGTCGATCGCGACATCCTGAACGGCTCGATCAACAACTACATGTCCCTGGTCGCGCACAAGACGAACAAGGTGATGAGCCGGCTGACCGTCGTCAGCATCATCTTCCTGCCGTTGACGTTCCTCTGCGGCGTCTACGGCATGAACTTCGACGTGATCCCCGAGCTCAAGTGGGCGGACGGGTACTACGCGTTCTGGGGGGCCGCCGTCAGCATCGTGATCGGCCTCTTGTTCCTGATGCGACGCTACAAGCTGCTCTAATCGCCGTTGTTGCCATCGGGCGGGTTCGGAAACTGGCTTGGCGCGGCGCGGTTCGCGTCGCACTCGCAGACGAACTTGTTGGTCTCAGCACAGGAGCGCGTCTCCTCGGCGCCGCTCTCCTTGATGCGAACGCAGTCCTTGTTGTCGGCGTTCCCGGTCGGAGTCGCGGAGTACGTCGCGGCCTGATTGGTCACGTACTCGAACTCGCCCTCCTCGTCGAGGTCGGTGAGCCCGATCCACTGATCGTTGATCGCCACCGTGCCGAGCAGGCCCGTGATCATCGCGGTCTTCTCGGCGACGCTGTCGAGCACGATCAGGTGCGTCGGGCGCTGCATCATGTCACCGTCGTCCTCGCAGTCGCGCTCGGCGTCGATCCACGCGAGCTGGGTGGACACGAACCGGTAGCGCGAGGCGGAGTTGCCGAGCGCCGCGATCGTGTCGTAGCCCGCCGGGCACTGCGCCCCGGTCGGCGCGTCGGCCATCGCGTCGGCGCCAGCGTCGGTCATCGGTGCGTCCGAGCTGACCACAGCGTCAGTGGAAGGCGCGGCGTCGTTCGGCTGCTGCTGGCCGCCGTTGTTCGCCTGAAAGCCGCAACCGGCGACGAGTGCGAGGAGGTACAACCGACTCATACCCACATCGTAGCGGCGCTTGCAGGATTTGAAGAGTGTGAGTGTTTTGCACAGTGCCGGCGCGTTCAGCGCCAGCGTCGGCTGAGCGCGACTTCTGCGCTGTATTCCGCGATCATGGCCGCGCGCTGCTCCGCGCTCCAGCCATGCAGCGCGCCGAGCGTGTCTGCGACCTTCTCCATCACGCCGAGACCCTGATCACGGCTGACGAGCAAGAGCGGTACTCGCCGGCCGAGGACGTCCTCCACGGTGCGCGCGAGGTCGTGCGTCGCGGCGAACTCGATCTCCGCCCACACGTACGGCAGCTCGGGATCGAGCCGCTGGCCGAGCGTGCGATCCGCCTTGATCCGCTCGGCGATCACCGGTGCGCGCGTGCCGTAGACACCGCACAGATGCGTCGCGGTGTCGACGTCGAGTCCGTAGTCCTCCATCAACGAGCGGCCGACCTTCGCGACGCCCTCGAGCGTGTCCTCGGAGAGTCCCGCGGCGCCGGGCAGCGGGCGAGACTTGGTCGCTCCCTTCTTGCTCTCGACCTGCTCGCCGAGCTCGCCGAACAGCTTGATCGTCTCCTGCACCGCCTGCGCGGCCATCCGGCGATATGTGGTGAGCTTGCCGCCCGCGATGATCACGAGGCCGTCGTTGCGCGAGAACACCTCGTGCTCGCGCGAGATCTCGGACTCGTCGACGTTCGGTGGCGCCGCGATCAGCGGCCGCAGCCCTGCCCACGTCGCGATCACATCCTCCGGCGTCAGGTTCGCGCCGGGGAAGTAGCCGTTGCCCGAGTCGCACAAATACTTCACGTCGTCGGCATCGGCGGCGACCTCGTCGGCGGACCCCGTGAAGTCGGTATCGGTGGTGCCGAGCACGGTGCGCTCGCGCCATGGGATCGCGAACATCACGCGCTTGTCGACCGGCGAGATCAGCGTGATCGCGCGCGCCAGCGGCAGGCGCTCGCGGGGCACCACGATGTGCACGCCCTTCGTGCGGCGCAGCAGCGGACGATCCATCGGGATCTCGAACCGGCGGATCATCTCGTCGGTCCACGCGCCCGCGGCGAGGATCACCACGCGCGACGTGACGAGGCTCGTGGTGCCGGTCAGCCGATCGCGCACGTGTACGCCGGTGATCCGTCCGTCCGTGCGCCGCTCGAACCGGGTGACCTCGGTGTACGTGTGGCAGTGCGCGCCGAGGTTCGCGGCGTCGATCGCGTTCTCGAGCACGAGGCGCGAGTCATCGGTGGCGCAGTCGTAGTACTCGAGCACGCCGCGCAATCCGTCGGGGCGCAGCTGCGGCTCGAGCGCGAGTGCGGCCTTCGTGCCGCGGAACGTCTTGTGGAGGCGGGGCGCGCGGAACAGCGCGAGCGAGTCGTAGATCCACAGGCCGACGTTCATCAGCTCGAGGCCCGGCTTCGCGCCCTTGTAGATCGGGATCAGGAACGGCAGCGGGCGAACGAGATGCGGCGCGACCTTCGTCTGCACGCGGCGCTCCGACACCGACTCGAACACGAGCCCGATCTCGCCGTGCTCGAGATAGCGCAGGCCGCCGTGCACGAGCTTGCTCGACTTCGACGACGTGCCCGAGGCGTAGTCGCCCTTCTCGAACAGCGCGACCTTCATCCCGCGCAGCGCCGCGTCGCGCGCGATACCGGCACCGGTGATCCCACCGCCGATCACGACGATGTCATAGGTCGCGGTGCTCACGAGTCGAGCCTCTCCGGTGAGTGCGCGTCGGTCAAGGCTTGGCCCGTTTCGTGGGTGCAACCGTGATCATGGCGGTCTTGTAGTCCTTGTAGGCGAGCGCACCCAGCACGGTCGCGACCGACTCGATCGTCGCCTTGTCCTCGAGGACGAGCGCGACCGGCGGCGGGGGCGTGGCCGGTGTCGTGCCCGCGATCTGCTTCACGGCGTCGTCGATGGCCTCGGTGACGGCGACGGTCAGGCCCGGCTTGTCACCCAGGCCGACCAGCTCGACCGGTGACACGCCGTAGATCTCCCATCCGGGCAGCGTGCTGGTCGCGGTGACCGCGAGCAAGAGCGGCATTTGCTTCGTCATCGCGAGGACCGCGGCGAGCCGTGCCGCGGGCAGCTTCTTCGGTGCGAACACGATCACCGGCGGTGGCAGCTTCGCGAGCGCCGCCGGCAGCTCCGCGAGCTTCACGACGGATCCGGGATACGGCTCGCCGGCCACCGTCACGCCGTTCGCACCGAGCCTCGCGTAGGGAAGAGGGCCGATCCGCAGCTCCTCGGCGGTGATCGTCAGGTGGCTCTTCGCAGCGATCGGCGTGGTCACCGACGTCGAGGGCAACGCGAGACCCGCGCCGGTCACCGACACCGCGGGCAACGGGAGCTCGACGCCTTCGAGCAGCTTCGCGCCATCGGGACGCGAGGCGATATCGCGCGCGATCCGATCGAGCGCGAAGTAGGGAGCCGACATGAACCGCGCATCGGGAACCGCCGACACCGCGTCCTTGCAGAAGTCGCCGAGCAGTCGCCACGGGATCCGGTTCGTCTTGCCGCGCTGTTCGTCGAGCGCGCCGATGAACCGCATCTTCGCGTTCGGATCGCAGTACGCCTTGCAGCCGAGCATCGCGGTCTCGATGTCCTTGCGCTTCGGCCCGCCCTCCTCGGTGCGCTTGTTCCACTCGAGCAGTGGGCTCCAGTCGCCGCACGGCTTGCACGTCTCGATCAGCGTCGCGACCTGGCGCGTCGCCGGGACCGTCGCGATCGTCTTCAGCACGGTCTTGCACTGCTCCCACTCACCGGGCACGACCACCGGCGGAGGCTCTGGCATCGGGTGCGGCGGCACCACGACCTTCGGATCCTCCCGCTTCGTCTCCTTGCCCTTGCAGGCCGCGAGGCAAGCACCAACGACACAAGCAAGCACGAGGAGCGCACGCGTCACCCGCGGTCGACCTCGAGCCCGTACTTCTTGACGAGGCGGTGGATGTAGTTGCGATCGATGCCGGCCTCGGCCGCAGCGCGCGAGATGTTTCCGCGGTGGCGGTGGAGCAGGGCGGAGAGGTAGTCGCGCTCGAAGCTCTCGACGAGCGCGGCCTTCGCCTCCTTGAACGGCAGCTCGAGCACGTCGGCACTCGGCGGCGTGATCCCAGGTGCGGACGAGCGCCGCTGCGACTCGTCGTCGCTCATGCCCGAATTCGACGACGGGCGTTTCGTGCCCTCGCCGAGATCTTGGAGCGCCGCAGCACCGAGCGACAGCGCGCGCTCGACGACGTTTCGCAGCTCGCGCACGTTGCCCGGCCAGTCGTGGCGCTCGAGCAGATCGAGCAGCGCTGGTGACTGCGCGAAGCCGCCGCGGCCCATCTTGTCGGCGAACCACGACGCGAGCGCCGGGATGTCGGCCTTGCGATCGCGCAGTGGCGGCACGCTGGTGGCGACAACGGCGAGCCGGTAATAGAGGTCCTCGCGGAACTGGCCCGCCTTGACCATCGCGCGCAGGTCGCGGTGCGTGGCCGCGATCACGCGGATGTCGACATCGACCGACTGCGTCTCGCCGACGCGCCGCACCTGGCGGCGATCGAGCACGCGCAGGAGCTGGGGCTGGAGGTCGATCGCGAGCTCGCCGATCTCGTCGAGGAACAGCGTGCCTTGGTTCGCGGCCTCGATCAGTCCCTGCTTGTCGGCGCCCGCGCCGGTGAACGAGCCCTTCGTGTGACCAAATAGCTCCGATGCGATCAGCTCGTGCGGGATCGATCCGCAGTCGACGACGACGAACGGCCCGCGGTTGCGGCGGCTCATCTTGTGGACCGCCTCGGCGATCGCTTCCTTGCCGGTGCCGGTCTCGCCCTGCAACAGGATCGTCGCGTCGGTGGGCGCGGCCTTGCCGAGCAGCGAGAACAGGCGGCGCATCGGCTGCGTGGTGCCGAGCACGTCGCCGAATCGATCGCCGTGCCAGTCGTCCAGGTTGACGTTGATGTCGACGGGCTCGACGTCCATCTCGGTGTGCTTGCCGAGCCGGAGGCGCGCGGCCGCGTTCAACACGACCGAGCCGACGCGCGCGCCGCCGTGCTTCGTGCCGTTCGTCGTGTCGAGGTCGCGGATCTCGATACCATCGCGGCGCACGCGGATCTCGAGGTGGTAGCGCGACACGGTCGCGTCGCTGAGCACGAGGTCGTTATCGGCATGCGTGCCGACCATCGTGGTGCCCTCGTCCAGCTGGTGCTCCTTGCCCTGATCGGGCCCCGAAACAACACGGAGCCGGAACGTCCGCTCGACCAGCGCTCCGCTGGCGTCGTCGGTCAGGAGCTGGGTATGGATCTGAGACACCTAACTGTTTGTACCACGACGGAAAACCACCCATCCGACCAGCAGCACGAGGAGGAACGGAGGCGATCCGCCGCCGGAATCGCAGCATCCACCGCCGGGCCCGGTCTCGGCGAAGCCACCGTCAGTCGAGAAGCTTCCGTCACCCGTCGAGGTCGCGTCGGCCGGCCGCGGACCGTCGGGGACACTCGCATCCGCGGGCGGATCCATCCCCGGTTCGAGCAGGACCGAGTTGTAGGTCTGGATGCCGGAGTCGACGGTCTGACACTGCTTCTTCGTCTTGTAGCCGGCCTTCCGCACCACCACGCACGCAAGCCGCGGGGTGACGTTCTGGAAGTCATAGAAGCCATCGGCAGCCGTGGTGATCACGCGACCATCGTCGAGCGTGACCGTCGCGCCGGTGAGCCGCGTGCAGTTGAACACGCTGTTCGCGCAGATCAGACCGACCAGCTGGCCGCGGGGCAGCGCGCCGTACTTCACGCCGATGTGATTCGCGACCGTGCGCTCGATGCCATCCGATGGGCGCGTGATCAGCGTGCCATCGAGCACCATCGTCGCGGAGCTGCCGCCATCGAGCGCTATTGCCCACGCAGCACCGCGAGCCGAAAGGAAGCTGCCGAGCTCCGCCGCGGTGAGCCCGACCGAACCGCTCTGCCAGCCATCGACCGTCGCGAGCCACATCGTGTTGCCGTCGCCGGAGATCGCGACGGCGGAGCGCGGCGCGCGCTGGCAGGCGAGCGTCACGGGATCCGCGCAGTCGAAGTTCGACTCGACCGCGCCCGAGCGGATCAAGAGCGGCCGTCCGCTGAGCGCGCCCTGCGTACCCTCGGGCAGATCGTCGGGGACGATCACGAGCTCGGGCGGTTCGATCGCGGCGACCGTGCGCTCGCCGACGCGGCGAAGGTGAAGCAGCGGTAGCGACGCGGTGTCGGCGGTATTCGTCCATGCCGTCGAGTCGCCGATCGCGAGGCCGCGCGGGCGATAGCCGGCGATCGCGAACGCGTCGCCGTTGATCGCAACCTGCGCGTTGATCCGGTTGCCGAAGCCGCTCGTGGTGATGCCGCGGTCGGACTCCTTCGTCGTGTACACCGCGATCTCCGCCGACGTGAGATCGATCCGCACGAGCGCGATGCGAGCGGGCACCGCCGCATCGAGCCACTGCTCGTGATGGATCCCCGGGTGCGGGTCGGTCTGCGACGTGCGCACCGGCGCGGCGGTTGCCGTGGCCGCGATGGCGGCAACAGCGACCGCGACGACGAAACGCATGGTGCGAGCATACGCCACTCCGGCTCCCGATCGCGTAGCCTCGTCGCCCCGATGGCAAAGGCCAGGACCGCGAAGCGCCCCGTCGTGCAACCCGGCTGGGTCGACGCCGGTAAGGGCTACGAGCTCGGGATTCGCGGCGGGGCGATCGTGGCGCGCAAGGACGGCGCCGTGCTGGCGTCGGTGCCGAAGACGCTCAGGGACAGCGCGCTCGGCGAGCGGCTCTCCGCTGCGGTGGACTTCCTGGAGGAGCACGCGCGCACGTGCCTCCACACGGTGGAGACCTGGATGCTGCGCTCGCTGCCGGTGCCACGCGCGGTGCTGCAATCGGTGCTGCGCGACGATACGTGGGCGACCGTGCTTCGCGATGCGTGGGTCGTGGCGATCGCGAACGACGGCAGCGTGGATCGCGAGGCAGGCGGCTTCTTCCGCGGCGTCGATGAGGCCAAGGGCATCGGCGTCGTCGATCGCGACGGCGAGACGACATGGCTCGCGAGCGAGCTGGTGATGCTGCCGCATCCCGTGCTGCTCGACGAGATCGACGATCTGCGCGAGCTCGCGGTGCAGATCGGAGTGACTCAGGGGCTCTCGCGGCTGTTCCGCGAGACATTCGCAGCGCCTTCCGTCCCGCCGGTTGATCCGCTGTCGGTCGCGTCGTACGCGGGCGCGGAGTTCGCGATGCTCTCGCAGGCAACAAACCTCGCGAAGCGGCTCGGTTACCGCGTGTCGGGCGGCGCAGCGGTGGCGCGCGTCCTCGAGGGCGGGAGGTTTGTCGAGGCGCGCTTCGACCTCGGAGACGGCGACCCCATGTACTCGACGGCCACCGGCGAGCTCGCATGGGTCGATGACAAGCAGCGGTCGCTCGCGGTCGTCGACGTGCCACCGGTTGCGTTCTCGGAGGGCATGCGCATGGCGTCGCTGATCCACGCGAAGCGCAAGGTCGACGGCGGCGACGACGATGCGTGAGCCGCTTCGCCCCCACGATCCGATAGCGACCGTCTCTGCCGGAGGCATCGCACCGCTCGGTGCAAAGCTCGCCGACGATCAGCGGTCGTCGCCGGTCACGGCGCGTGCATACGCGCACCCGGGTCTCGACGGAAAGGTCGTGATCCGTCTCGAGCCCGATGTCGTTGCGGCAGGCAGCGATGCGGAGATGGCGGCGTTCGGCTTCGACGAACCCGAGGTCTCCGCACCGCTTGGCAAGGTCCGGACGCGCACGCTCGGGTTCCCGGCATGGGCGCTCGTGCACGAGCCCAAGAAGGCAGCCGCGGCGCTCGCGGTGACCGACGAGCTGCGCAAGGCGAAGCGGCTCGTCGCGGCGAAGCGCGGCCACGCGAAGGAAGCATTCGAGGCCATCGCGAAGAAGCTGCAGCGCGGAGCTCCGCAGTTCTTGCCGTCGTTCTGGGAGGAGGTCGGCCGTGTGGTCGCGGATCAGGCATCGCAGACGATGGCGGCGCAGTGCTTCGAGCGCGCGCGCCAGGCCGAGCGCGCGTACCTCCACAACCACTACAAGGACTTCCTCGGCAAGCCCAGGCGAGAGCTCCTCGGCCTGAAGCTTGGCGACGCCGACACGGCGCGCACGGCCCTGAAGACGCTGCCCGAGCCCGACCTGCACGCGCTGATCGCCTTGGCGGTTCCCGACGATCCCGCACAGATCTTCACCGGCGGCTTCGTCGACGGACTCGCGCGCGCCTGGAAGCAGAAGTTTGGCAAGCGCGCGAAGGTTCCCCCCGACCTTCTCAAGGATGCGAAGACCCATCTTCGGCTCGGCGACGCGCTCACGACGATGCTCCCCGTGTTCGCCGGCGAGGCCGACGCGGCGTTCCTGGAGCCCGATCTTCGCCCGCTGAACGAGCTCGGCAGTTGGGGCGACGAGCAGGGTCTCGATGCGCGGCAGGCGCGCGATCTCGCGACGCTGCTGGCATGGCTGTTCGTCGCGCGACCCGTCGGCGATCCGATCCGCGGCGGAATCCCCGCCGTGATGGCACGCCTTCGCTCGGTCCTCGATAGCAAGGCCATCTGGCGGATCGACGAGCTCCGCATCTCGGACGAAGATCCGAAGGAGAAGGCCCGCCGGCAGGCCATCCTCGACCTCGTCGGTGGCAAGGCGATGACGATGGGCAAGGACGGCGGATCCGAGTGCCTGCGCGCCCACGACGACGGTGCGCTGATCGTCGCGGCCTACCCGCACAACCTCATCGCCGGATATCGCCCCGCCAAGCTCGACGGCCCGGCGAAGCGCAAGGCCGAACAGCTCGCCCAGGCGATGTTCAACGCCGACGTCGATCCCGATGGTGATCCGCTCGCCGACCTCCGGCTCGTCGCGCTCCTGCGCTCCGACGACTTCGCTGCGCTCGCCGAGCGCGTCGAAACCACGCCGGTAGAGGAGGGCGGCTTCGAAGCGAATCCTCTCGCATCGGCGACGAAGCTCGTCGCGAAGGTCGCGAAGGCGAAGAAGCTCACCGAGGCAGCGGCAGGGCTCTACCTCCAGACGCTGGCGCTCGCCGAGCCCACGCAGCGCGACGTTACCCGATGGAACTCCTGGACCTCGAAGCAATACGCCGCGGCCTCCTCCGAGCTCGTGAAGGCGAAGCTCCTCGTCGAGGGCAAGCGCGAGCGGTGGGGCCGCTCGATGTTCCTGAAGGG
>JACCRC010000256.1 GCA_013813765.1 Deltaproteobacteria bacterium
CGCGGGCGCAGGTGCCGCGGGCGGCGCTGGTGGCGGTGCCGCCGGCGGTGGTGGTGCGGGTGGAGGAGCGGCCGGCGGCGGCGCCGGTGGGGCGGCCGGATCATCGACGAGCGGCGGTGGCGGATCGACGACGCCCGGCGGCAGTGGCGATCCGGGCACGCAGCCCGGCAGCAGCGAGCCGGCGCCGGAGGAACGGATCGAGCCGGACGAGATCGAGATTCGAGTGACCAGTGCGTCGGGCGAGCCCGTCGACGGCGCACGCTACGAGCTGACCATGCCGGATGGCAAGGTGCGCAGCGGCTACGCGGGGGTGGACGGCGTGATCAAGCTGACGCGCCTCGAGCAGCGCGGCGACTGCAAGATCGCGTTTCCCGAGGTCGACGCGAAGACTCCCCGCTGAGCTACGGCTTGAACGTCGTCGCGACGTCGGCGATCGGGTGCTGGAACGGTTGCCCGTTTGCGATGCCGGGCTTCGGAGCACTGCCGTTCAGCAGCTTCTCGTACGTCGCGAGGTTCTGCGGGGTGCCCGGGAAGTAGCAGATGCCGACGGAGAATTCGCGGGCCAGCGCCATGCGCGCCTCGATCTCGCTGCTCGTCTCGAGCATGCCCGGCTCGGGCGGCGGGGGCTGGCCCGGCACCTGCTTCTTGCTCTTGCCGGTCTTGATCAGGAGCTGGAACTTCGTCGGGTGGATCATGGGAGTGTCGTCGGGGTTCTTCGGCTTGCTGGTCGTGGCGTACTCGATCGAGTCGCGATGCCACCGCAGGCGGCCATCTGCGCCGCCGCCCGGATCGCCGTCGTAGGCCATCGCAAGCAGCGTGGAGTTTGGGAGCGCGGTGATCGCCGTCCAGTCATGCAGGAGCGCAAAGATTGGCGCGGGAAACGGGCCGCTCTGGGCGTGCACGAAGCAATGGTCCTTGTCGATCTTTGCACCGGCGATGATCGGGACCATCCGGTCCCCCGCCGCGATGCACACAGCTTGATAGAACAGCGACAGGCGATCGCGGCACTCGAGGGTGGCCGCCGGCCGTCTCGCTGGCGTCGGAGGAAAGCCGGTGTCAGGGTCAAGGACCGTGATGTGTTCGAGGTCGAACGACATGCCCGCCCACCCGGGCAGGTCACGGTCCATGACGTCGACCATGGCCTTCGCGCAGTTCGCGAACCCTGGGTCGTTGTTCGGGCCAAAGACGAACTTGTTGAACGCGTCCACGTCCCCGGTCAGCGGTTGCGGCGCGAAGCCGACCGAGATCTGGATCTTCGCCGCGTTCATGTCGACGAGGAGCTTCTTCCACTCTGCCAGCAAGGCGGGCGCGGCCACCTTTGGCTTGACCGGGTCGAACTTCAAGCCGCCGACGAGCACGAGGTCGTCGATCATGCCGCCCATCGTCTGCGCGACCGTGTTGCCGAAGTAGGTGGTCTTGGTCTCCGGATCTCCGTTCGGCTTCGTGTTGCCGGTCTTAACTTCCCTCCAGATCGTTGTGGGGTCTCCGCTCGCGGAATGACGAAGGCGATTGGTCGCACCCGCCGGGAACTTGAAGTTCGCTTTCTCCCTCATACCGCGCTCCCCGAGAGCTGGTTGTCGTGGACCTCCGTGAGGCGAGCGCGCGTCGCACCGTCGAGCTTGCCGGTCGCCGGCAACTTGTAGTCGAGCTGGAACGCGCGCACGGCTCCATCGAGCACAACACTCGGTGCATATCCGAGATTGTTGAGCCGCCGGCGTGCGGCCTCGTCGTCATCACCGTCGGACTTCATGTCGACCTCGAGGCGATACGTGTAGTCGCCGTTTCGCGAGAGCTCCTCGTCCGTGGCCCACTCGACAACGCACTTCTCGTGCTCCCCGACATCGGGCTCGACGAGCCAGCCGTCGCTATCGGTGCGGCCTACGCGCTTCATGCCACCGACGGTCAGCCGATACACCGCATCACCCTGCCCGTCGCGACTCACGCCGAGAATGCGGATGCGGAGCTCGGTGGTGCTCGTCGGAGCATCGTGATCGAAGTCCACCGTCTCGATCGCGCGTCGTACCCACTCGTGGTACGCGCAGCTCGCATCGGGGCACGTTCCGGGATTCGGCGGATCCGGTGGGCCCTCGAACAGGAACACCTCCACGCGACGGTTGCGAGGCTCCTCGACGTTGTCCTCGGTGGGCACCTCGTTATGGTGCTCGCCGCAGCCGAGCGTCTCGAGCGAGGCCTCCGGCGGCAACGTCGTGCCGTCGAGGCCCATGTAGTCGGTAACGAGGGCGCGCCGCGTCTGGGGGCCCGGGAACCCGTCGACGGTGAGACTGCGATCCTGCTGGTAGCGGCGCACCCCGTCCTGCGTCACCGGGTCGAGCTGACCGTGGACCTCGCCCGTGTAGTACGGCTGGCCCGCCCCGTCCTTGATCGCGGTCAGCATGTGCTGGTCCTCGCGCGTCCCCCAGATCTTCGAGTGCGGGCTGCCCTGGTAGCACGCGAGCCAGGGATCGACCTCGTCTTGAAGGTAGTGGCCGACCGACTGCGCACGCTCGCCGGAGAGCGCCACGTTGTACGCGTCGTCGCCGAGCCGATCCGTGTGACCGGTCACCACGACCGACATGCCCGGGTGCTTGTTGTAGTAGTTGACGAGCCCGCGGATGCCCTTCATCGCCGACGGCAACAGGAACGTCTTGTCGATCTCGAACAGAAAGCCTGTGAGTCTGACGCGGAACACGTGCGCCGGCAGTTCGACGGTCGAGACCTCACCGATCCGGACCGTCAGCGGCGTGCCCGTGTACTTCTGCTTCGTCATGGCGGCATCGGGGCACAACCGCCTTCGGCGTCGCACTTCGCGGTCGTGCACTGCGAATCCATCGTGCAGTCGGGACGACAGAAGTTGTTTCCCTTCGGGATGCCCGTGAAGCAGCGCGAGCCGAGCGGGCACGAACCTCGGGAGACGTAGGTGTCCGCGGCCTCGCACTGGCGCAGGCAGATGCCGGCAAGCTGCTGCGAGCCCCCGACGCACCGATCGAGAGAGACACGGCAGGAGCCCTGACGAGGCGGCTCGTTTGGAAGCTGTGCGGGATCAGGCGTGCATGCCCCGCCGAACTCGTTCCGTGCGATCGAGTTGCCGGGCGCCGGACCGTTGCACCCGACCGTCGAGGCCGCGCTCGCCTGATCCGCGCTGCACGGATCCGCCCCCTCGGCGCCGCAGCCGATCGACGCGCTCATCCAGATCACCAGTGCCCACCGCATGGCCGCGATACTAGCGGAGTGCGCTCGTCAGGCGGCTTGCAGCGGCGATACTTCTGCGGTCGCGAAGTCCGGTCCCAGCGCGACGACAAGCCCCTCGGACTCCCACGTGATCCGCGTGCGGCCCGAGGGCTCGCGCTCGATCTCGGCCTTGCTGGTCGGCGCCGTACGCGTCGGGAACGGACGCCCGACCGGTCGATCGTCGACAAACACCAGACCCTCGCCTCCGCGGCACCCGAGCACCACGTGACGACCGGAGATCGTGAGCGCCACGCGCGTCTCCGCAGCGGGCACCTCGATCGCGTCGAGCGCGACGAACGGCAGATCCGGCATCGCCGCGCCGTGCTCGAGACTGCGCAGCAGGCGATCGAGATCGCGGCCGGCAGCGTTCACCTCGTCGGCGGTGGGCTCGTGCTCGCGATCGACCTCGGCGGTGAACGCGCCCCCGAGTCTCTCGGCCAGTGGGCCATCGATGAGCGCTCGCGACTGGAGCTCCGCCAGCGCGGCGGTGATGTCCTCGCTTTCCGCCTGCTCGAACACGAGGTCACTCGCGAGGTGCGTCGCGCGGCGCAGGGCCACCGCGGTGGCCTTTCCATCCTGCTTCGCCAGCGCTGTCCGCACTTTTCGCAGCTGGCGGCCGAGCTGCTCGTAACGTCCTGACACTGGAATCAGTCTAGCTGTCGCGAGAGCCCTTGCGAATCCTGCACCGACCAGGTTTGATGCTTGGCGTGGAAGTAGCGCCCGTGGTCGGACGCCAGAGTATAGGCACGGCTGCGGACAGCGGAACCGAGCGGTTCAGCACGATGGTCGACCTCATGTTGACCGTCAGCTACATCGACGGCGTCTTTCATCAAACCGAGTGGGCGCTGCTCCAGAAGTACGTCGACTCGGTGCTCGCGATGATCGACAGCGCGGCGGTCGGAACCCCGGATGATCGGGCGAAGCTGCGGGGTGCGTGGCGCGCGCACTTCGAGGAGCTCTACACCCGGCTCGACAAGGAGGTCTCCTACCTCGCGCAGGAGGTGATGGCCGCCGGCAACGACACGTACGTCGGCAGTCGCCTGCGGGTGCGCGCGCTCACGCTGTTCAAGCGGCTGTCCCACGCGGACCAGGCGGTGGCGCTGGAGCTGATCGTCGCGCTCGTTCACGCGGATGGGCAGATCACGAAGAACGAGCACGCTGTCCACCTCGAGCTGCAACAGCTGTTCAAGCTGCCTGCCCCGATCAAGGTCCCGGCCGCGCGGCCGAGTGCGCGCACGCTCGTCGATCAGCCACTCCCGCCCGTGCACCCGCTGATCGTGATGCCGAAGGGCAAGAAGGATCTCGCCGCGCTCTCGCATCCGCTGCTCGATCCGCTCGAGCAGACGCTGTCACCCCACCCCGTCGAGCGGCGCGCGCAGGTCGAGTGGGACTACCAGCTGCTGCAGCGGGCGAGCATGCAGTGGCAACGGCAGGCGCAGCTCGGTGCCAACCGCCTGAGCGGCATCACGTCGATCGATCAGCTCGCGCCCGGCTCGCGGTTCCTCGATCGCTACGTCCACGTGATGCGGCCGAACGCGAAGGTCGAGCTGATCGTGCTCGGCGATCTGCACGGTTGCTACAGCTGCCTCAAGGCAGCGCTGCTCCAGACCAACTTCATCCAGCGCGCGTGGGCCCATCAGTGGGACCCTGCGAATCACCCCGACGTGAAGCTCGTGCTGCTCGGCGATTACATCGATCGCGGCCGGTTCAGCTTCGACGGTGTGCTGCGCGCCGCGCTGCACCTGTTCGTGTCGCTGCCGGATCACGTGATCATGCTTCGCGGCAATCACGAGTGGCTGCGGTGGATCGACAATCGCGTGACGAGCGGTGTCTATCCCGCCGAGGCCCTCGCGTCGCTCGCACCACACGTTCCGGTGGAGATGCTCGAGGCGTACCGCGTCCTGTTCGAGCAGATGCCGACGTCGTTCCTGTTCGAGCGCACGCTGTTCGTGCACGCCGGGATCCCGCGCGAGGACACGTTCGCCGAGCGCTACCGCGACCTGTCGAGCCTCAACGACGACCTCATGCGCTTCCAGATGATGTGGAGCGACCCTGCGCCGACGGACCATGTTCCCGTCGAGCTGCAGCGCATGGATCCGCGCTTCTCGTTCGGCCGCAACCAGTTCAAGGCGTTCATGCAGCGCCTCGGACTTCACTCGATGATCCGCGGCCACGAGCGCATCGATGCGGGCATCGACGTCATCTACGACCTCGGCGAGCACATGCTGGTGAGCCTGTTCTCGTCGGGAGGCGCGGACAACGCCGACCTGCCCGAGGACTCGTCGTACCGCTCTGTCACGCCGATGGCGCTGTCGATCCTCGCCTCGCAGGGCAAGCTCGCGGCGACGCCATGGCCACTCAGGTACCAGACCTTCAACTACGCGCCGCACAACGGCCTGTATCGTCGCCAGCCGATCCTCGACTACCGATACGGCTGAGTGTGGCGGCGCCGGCGGCGTGCTTCGCGCGCGGTCTCACCGACTTGTCGCGTGGTCAGCTCGAGATTGCCGAGCTTGACGCGACCGACGACTCGAACGACCGTCGTTCCGGAGGCGGGTTCGGTGCGCTGCTCCACGTTCCCGAGGAACGATGACGCCTCGACCTCGACGGCAACGCCCGGCGGCACGATCACCTCGACATTGCCCATCGTGATGTTGACCTCGATCGTGGTGACCCCGTGCGCGAGCTGAGCCTCGCGTAGATCGAGGATCAAATTTCCGCACACCACACGCGCCGCCAGGTGCTGCGGCACCACCCACGGACCAATGCGCTCCACGGAGCCCATCATGATCCGCACCTGCTTCGCGGGGACGAGCGCGAGCGGCGTTAGATCCGTGGCGAGCGCGTCGAGCTCGGCTGGCGTCTGCGCGTCGTGCACCAGCGCGACGCGCCGCTCGAGCTCCTCCACCTCGAACGCGCCGTTCGCGTAGCCGGAGGAGAGGCGGTCGATGATGTGGTCGCGGCGGTCGGCGAGAAGCGTGTTGCTCATGCTTCAGGTGTAACGACGATCGCGGCCGGACTCCGTCGAGAAGCGTTTCGGGATTGTGAAGAAACCTGTCAGCGCGGCGAGGCGCGACAGGTGCCCTCGACACAACGCACCTTCGCCATGCCCCAGGAGCACCCCATCCCCGGACACTGCACCGCTGGATTGGCAGTGCAGAACGCATCGACCTTCGCGACGTACGCCTTGCTCGCGTACTTCTGCTCGCACACGCCGCAGCACGTGGACCACCTGCCAGTCGTGGTGCAGTCCGCATCGGTCGTGCAGCTGGTCTCGAGCGCTGGAAATGCCGCGACTGCGGGCTTTGGTGCGGGCGCGGGCGGGGGGGGCGCCGGCGAGTCGCGAGTTCCGCAAGCGGTCACGAGACCGACGAGGAGCAGCTTGCGCATACGTGTCAGTGCTCGCCGAACGCGGCAAACACGTCGCCTTCGTTGCCGACGGCATGAATCCCGCCCTTCGCCTCCGGGTACATGTCGACGCCCTTCTTGTAGACGAGCTCCCCCGCCTCGAGCCGGCGCGCGTACTCCTCGAGGAACTCGCGCCAGCTCCCCGCGATGACGCTGAGCTCGATGTCCATGCGGTACAGGAGCTGGCCCGACGTCCCATCCGGACCGGGCAAGAAGTCGACATAGACGTTGTCACCGTCCCAGTGCTGAACGCCGATCAACGGAAGGCGATCGCGGTGCTGGAACACCTGCATCGCGCGGGTGTCCTCGGCGGGACCCTCGGGGTCCTCGGTCTCGTCGCGATAGCCGTCCGCCCACTCCTTGGCGATCGAGTCGATCGGGTGCAGGCGGCGCTCACCATCGAACCAGCGAACCGATGGCATGTCCTGCCCATCGTGGACCAGATAGGACTCGCGCACGTCATCCGGTAGCCGGCGCCCGAGCTGCGTCTCGAGCGCGACGATCTGTTCCTCGGAAGCGCCGGGGCGCAAGGCAAGATCACCGTCGGTGTTCGCCGCGATCCACGTCTCGATTCGCTGCCACAGCTTCTGCATCTTCCGACTCTAAGCGAGGTCAGGAGCACATGCAGTGTCCACGACGGTCTCGATCGCGATCGCGGTCATCGCGACGCAGTAGTCGAGATCGATGTTCGCCATCGTGTCGAGCGTGTCGTGATAGCCGCTGCGCAGGATGTCGTAGTTCTCCATGAACAGCACGACCGGGATGCCGACGTCGGAGAAGATCTGGCCGTCGGTGTTGAACAGCGCGGACCGCGGATCCCACTCGACGCGCACCTCACCGTGCACTTCGAGGTTCGCGAACGGTGGTGGCGGCGGCGACAGCCCCTTGCCGTCGGGCACGCGCTCGGCGCGTCCTAGCTTGGGAGTCCGGGCCTGATTCCAGCCGGCCGCACAGCGATTCCATCGAACGGTGGCGTGGTGCGCGCGGCGCGCGAGGCGAGCTGACGCTGCGCCTTCGCCGGGTGCGATCTGGAACACGTCTCGATCGCGCTCGCTGTTGTGCCCGATCATGTCGAGGACGAATGCGGCCACGACATCGACGCTCGACATGTCGCGCAGGCTGCCGTCCTCGGCGGTGAAGTGAAGGTTCCGCTCGACGAGCGCCTGGCAGAGTGCGCGCGCCCCCATGCAGTCCGCCGGGTACTCCTCACCGGTGAGGTGCACGAGCCAGACGTCGCGCTCGAGCTTGCCCGCGCGTGCGAGCGGCAGGAGTTGCTCGGCGGCGAGCAGGAGCGCGGTGGTCGCCGAGTGATTGTCGTCGGCGCCGCGCGATGGAGCGCGCAGCAGATCACCGCCCTTCTCCGGGTAGTAGACGTCTTCCATGTAGGCGGTGTCGTAGTGGTCACCCATCACGACGGCCTGCGTTCGATCCTTGCCGGGGATCACGACGACGATGTTGCGCTGCGCCGGTGCCTCCTTGTTCCTCGCCCAGCCTTCCATCCACGGGAACTCGAAGTCGGTCTCCCAGCGGAACACGTGATCGAACACCTCGGCACGGCCGACGAGGTCGTTCGCCGAGATCAGCTCGCGATACTGATCGTGCAGGTGATCGCCGAGCTCTTCGAGATCGCGCTGCTCGCTCGTGATGATGCCTGCGGCCTTCGCCCGGGGGCCTCCGTCCTTGCCACGATTCGCCGTGATGCCGTCGGCATCGTTCTTCTGGCGAAACACGCCGTGCGCGAGCGCTGCGATCTGGATCCAGACGCGCTCGGCGAACGTCCGCGTGCCCAGCTGATCGAGGACGAGCGGCTCGCCGCTGGTATCGGGTCCGCTCGTCGCCTCGCGCAGCGCGGATGCGACCAGTGCGGCGCTCGCGGCGTCGGTCGTGTGCGCTGGCAGCGCCGCGAGCCACTCCTCGAGCGAGAGGTCCTTGGCGATGTGCAGCAGCGCGCGCGCGTGTGAGGGCGAGAGCGGCTCGTCGAGCTCCGCGCGCGTGTCGAGCAGCTTGCGGATGTTGTGACTCGTCGTGAAGTGCGAATGACCAGGGTCGAGCGTGAACGAGCGCGCGGCCACGACATGCACCGGGCGGCGCATCACGTTCGGCTCCAGCACGATGCGATCGCTTCCCTCTGCGGTGAGGTAGCCGATCGGCGCGCGCGGATACCTGCCGAGTCCTGCGCGCGCGACGAGCGGCGCGTGCCAGAACGTCTCGCGCACACCGAGCCGCATCGGCGGGTAGTACATCCGGTAGCCAAACCGACCACCGCGATCGACAGCGCGCGCCGCCGCGTGGAGCTGCTCGCGAGATGCTCGCGGACCGTCGAGCAGGAGGCGGTAGTCCTCGGTCCAGATCTGCGAGTTGCGCGCGAGCGGCTTGTTGTAGAGGTCGATGTCGACCGGTGTCGTCGAGAACAGCGCGATCGACACCTTGTCCTTGTACTCGACGTCGCGCGTGGCGGCGTCGTCGCGTCGCTTGCGCTGCCAGCGGTGCGTGCGAACGAAGTCATTGACCACCTTGTGGCCGCCGCCCCCCTCCTCGAGCTCGTCGAGCCAGCCGGACTGCGGGATCCGGATCGTGAAGCTCTCCTCGACGCGCGGAAACAGGTGCAGCAGCGCGACCTGACGTGCGCGCGGCAGCTCGCGCGCGAGCTCGCGATAGCGCGGGTGGTGAAACATCACGACCATCGCCGGGGTCGGCACGAGCACGAGCTCGCCGGCGAGGTAAGCGGCGCGGATCGCCTCCGGGAGCTCGGCAAACGGCCGGAAGGTGACGAGCGTCTGCAGTGATGCGAGCGATGTGTTCCCGAGCTCGCGCGCACGCAGCGCCGCGGGCACCTCCTCCGCGAGGACCCGCCACTCGCCGGCGAGTCCCGCCCACTTCAGTAGCTCCGCGAGGCTGTTCTCGTCGAGGCCGTGCAGCGCAGGCGCCGCTGCCCCCTCGTGACTCGTGCCGAACAGGGTCCACCGGTCGTTGCCCTTGTCATCCTGCGTGCGCGACAGCGCGAGCGGGCAGATCACCACCAGCGGATCGTGGGTCAGCCGCCCGTCGCGAGCGGCCTCCGCCAGCTCGGCCGGCCACGCGGGGTTGTCCTCGAGCAACGTCTTCGACAGCCCGTGCGACTCGCCGCGCAGCAGGCGCTCGAGACGCCCCACCAGCTCCGCGGCGATCCGATCCAACCCCGGCTCGATCAGCTGCGCGTGCTCGTACTCGTCGAGATCGAACGAATCGCCATCGGAGACGGGATCGGTCACGCCACCGATCGCGATCCGCGGCGCATACGGCTTCAGCCCGACGTACGGCGGCGGCATCAGCTCGGAGTACGCACGGAGCGGAAACCGTCCCGCACCGATCACCGCGTCACGCAGCTCGGCCTCGATTCGCTGCCATGCGTTCGTCATCGTCCGCGAGCCTACGCTACCCTCGGTGCTCGTGTTCCGTATCGACTGGCAGACCGAGGTCGGGCGCTTCGAGGCGTTCGAGCCCACCCTCGAGGAAGTCGCGACTCACGCAGCGGCGCTCGCCGCGGGCTACAACGAGCCGCGCAACGCCGAGCTGATGGGCCACGACGAGCCTCTCTCCGAGGACGAGGTGGTCGATCACTACGACGCCTCGATGGAAGAAGGCGTGCGGTCCTTTCTGCTGTTCGTCGATGGTGCGCTCGTCGGCGACGGCGACCTGCGCGGCCTGCGCGACGGCGCCGCGGAGTTCGCGTTCATGATCGGAGCGACGAACATCCAGGGCAAAGGCCTCGGCACGCGCTTCGCGCTGATGATCCACGCGTTCGGTTTCGTGCAGCTCGGGCTCGCGCGCATCTACGCATCGGTCGCGCCGCAGAACGTCGCGTCGCGCCGCGTGTTCGAGAAGCTCGGCTATCGCGAGGACTCCAGCGCGGAAGCGCGCAGCTACGCGGACGAGCCCGGTGACATCACGCTCGTGATCGAGCGCGAGACGTTCGAGCGCACCCACGCGGAGCGGCTCGGCCAGATCCAGATCGGCACTCGTAGCTAGAACTGGCTACCGAGCGAGAACATCACGGTGCGCGGAGCGGCTCCACCGCTCTCGGCATCGGTCGCGAGCGTGTAGATGCCGTGCGCGGCGATGCCGGCCGTCCACACGGCGAGCGTTGCCGGGATCCAAGCGTCGTCGTCGTCGGCCATGGAAGCCAGCGCGCCGAACAGGAGCGTCTGCGGCACGGTCAGCACGGTCTCGCCGAGCGCGTAGAGATCCGACTTCCGCTCGCCGAGCGTCGCCAGATTGTAGACGGTGAACGTGGTATCGAGCGCGAGGATGCCGAGCAGGACGTAGACGCCGACATCGCGTTCCGGCGAGGTGCCCAGCAGGTCCCGATCGTTCGCGTGCGCGAGAGTCGGGACGAGGGACATCGCGGCGGCGAGCGCTAGCGCTTTCACGCCCACACTCTAGTCGCAGATCGATGCGATCGGCATCGCTTGCCGTTCTCTGCCAGGTGCTACGACGTGAGCTTGAACGACTCGAGCACCCGCTTCGCGGTCGGCGCTTCCTTGTCGCCGCGATCGAACGGCGCGCCGCAGTTGTTGATGTAGAGCTTGTTGTCGATCACGTAGATCCGGATCCACTTCCGGTGCCGTGAGTTCTCGATCACGAGGTGCTTGCCGGGCCACGCGCCCAGCTTGATGTCCTTCTCCTCGAGGATCTTCGCGTCCGTCTTGTAGCCCTTCGCCATCGCCTCGAGCATCGTCGCGGGATCCGCATCCTTTGCTGGAACCGGCGCGACCGCCATGCCGCATCCCGCGGTGCGATCGTCCGCTGCGGTCGCTCCGAACTCCGACATCGCCATCGACGCTCCGCCCTGCGCCTGCTCCTTCGGCTGCGTCGGGAACTCGATCGTGTACTTGCCTTCCTTCGACGTGTACGTGATCCAGCCGTCCGCCGCGGCAACCGGCTTGTCGGCACCGGGCTTCTCCGCCGGCTTCTCGACAATCGGCTTGTCGGCAGGTTTGTCTGCGGGCACCGGGTCCTTGCTCGCCTCGGGAGCCTTGCCTTTACAGGCGACGAGCGCGACGAGCGCGAGCGACAGACGGAGGAGCTTCATCGACGGAGTATATCGGACCCTGGGTGACGCTGACCGCCAAGCGGGGACCGTCGGCGGATCGCAGGAATGTACCCGCGCGTCGTTTCCCAACACGCCCTGAGCTTCGTCAGCGCGCGAGTCGCGTCCACGCTTCCTGAAGCCGCTGCGCCGAGATCGGAACCGCGGTCTTGAGCTCCGGCGCGAACGTCTGCACGCGCAGCTCCTCGATCAACCACAGCAGCTCGGTGCGCTCGGGCGTGAGCGGCAGGGCCTGGAACTTCTGCCAGAACGGAGCGACCACCGCGGCCTTCTGCTGATCCTTCTGCACGTCGTGCGAGGCGCGCTGCAGGCGCACGCCGATCGCCTTCAGGTAGCGCGTGATGTGCACGAGGCGCGCGACAGGCGTGGCGCGCGGCAGATCCGCAGGCACGAGATGCACGAGCTGACTCTGGATGTCGTCGAGAACGGCGCGCGTGGCGCCGGGGCGCGACACGAGCGGCTTCATCGCCGCGCGCACCGCATCGTGCTCCGCGTACAGGTCGATCGCGACGCGAACCAGCTCGCCGAGCACGTCGCCGACCCGACCGCGGCCCTCCGCGAGCCGATCGGCAAAGTTTCCCTTCGACGTGGGCAGCTCCGCGGTCCGGAACGCTTCGTCGAGCGCACGCAGCACGAGCTGGCGCTTCACCGGCGCGAGCGACGCGGGCAGCTGCTGCTCGAGCTTGCCGATCGACGTGCCCGCGTTGAGCAGGAACAGGCGGCGCAGACCATCACGCGAGGACGCCGCGGCGGCCGCGGTCGATTCGAGCAGCTTGATCTCGACCGAATGCTCCGCATCCACGAGCGCCGGGTACGCGAGCAGCGAGCGGCCGCCGACATCGAGCGTGACCGATGCGGGGAGCGCGTCGAGATCCCAGGTCTTCAGGCCGGTGCGCTCGTGCTTCGCCCGCGGCGCGCGCGACCACAGCTCGGTCGCTCGGCGGCCGAGGGTGCGCTGCAGATCGGCGAGGTCGCGGCCTTCGGCGACGGTACGGTCGTGCTCGTCGACGACGCGGTACGTGAACGACAGGTACGAAGGCAGCGCCGCGAGGTCCCACGCATCGCGCGGGATGCGCTCGCCGGTGCGCAGATGGATCGCGCGCTCGACCGCGGGGAGCATCGGCCCGTCGAACGGGCGCAGCTCGGTCGCGAGTGCACCCGCGACGTCGTCGAGCGGCATGAGCGCCTTGCGCGTCGCCTTCGGCAGCGTGTCGAGGAGCGCGCGCAGCTTGTCGGCGTGCCAGCCCGGGATGGTCCAGGCCATGACCGCGGGATCGAGCTGCGGCAGCATCGCGAGCGGGATGGAGACCGTGATGCCGTCGTCGTCGGCCCCGGGCTCGAACTTGTAGGTGATGGGCAGGAGCGGACCGAGCGCGTCGGGATAGCGCTCGGGCGAGAGGTCACTGGCCTCGTCGAGCAGGATGTCCGCGCGCGACAGGAACAGCACCTGCGGATCGCGCGCCTCGGCCTCGCGTCGCCACGTCTCGAACGTCTTGCCGCTGACCACCTCGGGCGGGATGCGCTGCTCGAAGAACTCGGCGAGCGCGTACTCGTCGGCGACCATGTCGCTCTTGCGCGCCTTGTCGCGAAGGCGCTGGACCTCGTCGAGCAGCGCGCGGTTGTGCTCCATGAACGCGCCCTTCGTCGCGTACTCCTGGCGAACGAGCGCGTGGGTGATGAAGACCTCGCGGCACAGCGCGGGATCGAACGCCGCGTAGGAGACGTTCCGGTTCTTCACGACCGGCAGCCCGTACAAGGTCACCGACTCCTTCGCCATCACCTGCGCGGCGCGTTGCTCCCAGTGCGGATCACCGTAGCTGCGCTTGCACAGCGCACCGCCGGCGCTCTCGAGCCATGCCGGATCGATCTTCGCCACCGATCGCGCGAACAGCTGCGAGGTCTCGACGAGCTCCGCCGCCATCACCCACTGCGGCGGTTTGCGCGCGAGCCCCGACGACGGATGGATCGCGAACCGCGTCTGCCGCGCACCGATGTAGTTGCGCGTCTCGACGTTCCAGATGCCGATCTTGCTGAGCAGGCCCGGCAGTAGCGCCCGGTGGAACTGATCCGCGGACGGCGGTTGATCGTTCGGCTTGAAGTCCCACTCGCGCATCACCTGGACGAGCTGGTGGTGGATGTCCTCCCACTCGCGCATGCGGTTGTAGTTGAGGAAGTTCTCGCGGCACAGCTTGTACATCTTGCTGCGCGAACCGCGCGCTTCCTGCCAGAACGCCCACAGCTTCAAGAACGCCGCGAAGTCGCTGCCCTCGTCCTTGAACTTCCGGTGCGCCTCGTCGGCCTTCTGCTGCGCGGCGAGCGGGCGCTCGCGCGGATCCTGCAGACCGAGCGCCGCCGCGATCACCACGACCTCGCGCAGCGCACCCTCCTCGCGTCCGCCGAGGATCATCCGGCCGAGCCGTGGGTCGAGCGGCAGACGTCCCAGCTGCTCGCCGATCTGTGTGAGGCGGTCGCCGTCAAGCGCGCCGAGCTCCTCGAGCACGCGGTAGCCCTCGTCGACCGCGCGCTTCTGCGGCGGATCGAGGAACGGAAAGTTCTCGATGTCACCGAGGCGCAGCGACTTCATGCGGAGGATCACGCCCGCGAGTCCAACGCGCTTGATCTCGGGATCGGTGTGCGCCGGGCGCGTCGTGTAGTCGCTCTCCTCGTACAAGCGGAAGCACACACCGCTCTCGGTGCGGCCGCAGCGGCCCTTGCGCTGGTCGGCGCTTGCCCGCGAGATCGGCTCGACGAGCAGCTGCGTGACGCCGGTCCGCACGTTGTAGCGATTCACGCGCGCGAGCCCGGTATCGACGACGTAGACGATGCCGGGGATCGTCAGCGAGGTCTCCGCGACGTTCGTCGCGAGCACCACGCGGCGTCCCGGCATCGACTGGAACACGCGCTGCTGCTCTGCGCCCGACAGCCGGCCGTAGAGCGGGAGCAGCGTCGTGTGAGGCAGCGCTCGCTGCTCGAGCTCGGCGATCGACTCGCGGATCTCGCGCTCACCCGGCAAGAACACGAGCACGTCGTTGCGCGGATCGAGCTCCGTGATCTCGTTGACCGCGTTCGCGACCGCATCAGCGATGTCCGCCTCGTCCTCGCGCGGCCGGCGGTACAGCACGTCGACCGGATACGTGCGGCCCGAGACCTCGATCACCGGTGCTCCGCCGAAGAACGCCGAGAACCGCTGGATCTCGAGCGTCGCGGAGCTGACGATCACGCGGAGGTCGGGCCGCTTCGGCAACAGGCGCTTCAGGAAGCCGAGCAGGAAGTCGATGTTCAGGCTGCGCTCGTGCGCCTCGTCGACGATGATCGTGTCGTAGCCGCGCAGCAGCGGATCGCTCTGGATCTCGGCGAGGAGGATGCCGTCGGTCATGAACTTCACCGACGACGTGCGCTTCACCTTGTCGTTGAAGCGAATCTTGTAGCCGACGATGTCTCCGACCTCGCTGTCGAGCTCGCTCGCCACGCGCGCCGCCACGCTCGTCGCGGCGATCCGGCGCGGCTGCGTGCAACCGATCTGCGCATTCACGCCGCGCCCCATCGCGAGGCAGATCTTCGGCAGCTGGGTGGTCTTGCCCGAGCCCGTCTCGCCCGCGACGATCACGACCTGGTGCGCCGCGATCGCCTTCGCGATCTCGGGGACGGCTGCCGTGATCGGCAGCGCCTCGGGAAACTTCACCCGGTCGCTCAACACGGGATGCTGAGTAGCACGCCTGTCATTGCACGGCCGTCAGCGCGACCTCGAACAGGTAGCGCTCGTTCAGACCCTCGCTGACGGACCACACGGTCGCGCCTTGCGGATCGAACGCGAGGTCCTCGGGCGAGTCGCTCCACGGTAGCCGCACCGTCGCAGCGCCCTCGCGCACGCGATCCAGCTCCCCTGCCCCGCCCGCGGGCCGACTCGACGACAACCAGTACGTGCCCTGGTGCGCGAGCCCGCCCTGGACATGGCTCTCGCCCATGATCCACGCCGCGGTCGGGACCACGCGGCCCGTCGACGTCCGCTCGAGCTCGCCGTTCGCGGCCAGCGGCCAGCGATGCAACCGGCCGCGGATCGACGCGGCGTCGTACTCGCCGGAGATCAGCGACGACGCTCCCCGATCGAGCGACACGAACGAGAACCGCGGTGCGCAGGTCGCATTTCCGACGATGTAGCGCTCGAGCTCGGGGATCGCATACGCGTAGCCGTACGCGTTGTACACGCCGTTGCCGTCGGGCCCGAGCGTGTCGGCGGTGCCGGTCAGCTTCAGGATCCGCGACAGATCGAACACGCGAAAGCCGCCGGTCGTGACCGGCACGTAGAGGCGGTCGCCGATCCAGGCGAGGCCGCCTGCGTGGACCCGCACGGCGTCGAACCCTGTGGCCGTCGGGCTCACGAGCAGCGCGAACCGATACGCGACCGCCGCTGGATTCGTGACGTCGGCGATCGCGATGCGCACGCCCTTGTCCGCGGTGGAGCCCGGGTCATTCGCGATCTCGTAGTACCAGCTCACCAGCACCAGCTTGCGCCCACCGACGAGGCCGCTGCTGTTGCCATCGAAGCTGCCCGCCACGCCCTGCGGGATCCAGTAGGTAACCGACTCGTCGCCGCTCTGCCACATCCACGCGTTGCGCAGCCCCGGCGGATTTCCCGGCACGCTCGTGACCTTCGTCGCCGCGCGATTCAGATCGGCGGCGACGTCCGCCAGCGTGACGCGCGCGAGCGTCGCCGGAAACGCATCGATGCGCATGTCGAACGTCGTGCGCTGCGTCTCGTCAAACGCGAGCGGGAACGCGCAGCGATCGATCGCGCGAAGGCCGCCGCCCTGCACCAGATCACCCGGCGCCACGGGACACGCGACGGTGGGAGCACACGGATCCGGGGTCGGTGCGTCGATGACAACGGCGTCGGGATCGACCGTGGCGTCGACGGTCCCGGTGGAGGGGCCGCTGCAGCCGAGCATTGCAATCACGAGGAAGAACCGAACCACCGTGGCCCCAGTGTAGACTGGGAATAATGAGATTCGCACTGGGCGGATTGCGGCCGTCGCTCACCGGGCGGTGAAGAGCGCCCGATCGATTCCTAGCTTGCGCATCTTGCTCTGCAGCGTGCCCGGCTTGAGGCCGAGTCGCGCTGCTGCGCCATCGGCTCCATAGATCTTTCCGCGGGTCTCGCGAAGCGATTCCTCGATCGCAGCTCGAATGGCCGCCGAGAACCGCGGTCCTGCCGGAGCCGCGCCGCTGCTCCGTCGTCGCGGGAAGTCGTCCGGCAACTCCAGACCGTCGCCGCCGCCGAGAATCATCGCCGTCTCGAGCACGTTCTGGAGCTCGCGAACGTTGCCCGGCCAGTCGTGCGCTTCGAGTCGCTTGAGATCGGCACGGGTGACCAGCGGCTGCTCGACGCGGAGCCTGCGCGCGAGCTCGGCGGTCAACGACGCAACCAGCGCTGCAACGTCACCTCGACGCTGACGCAGCGGCGGCAGACCGATCGAGAACACGTCGAGTCGGTAGAATAGATCCTCGCGGAACGTGCCTGCTTCGACCATGGCAGCCAGCGAGCGATTCGTTGCAGCGATCAGGCGGACGTCGACATCGAGCTCGTGCTCGCCACCGATGCGACGGATCTTCCGCTCTTGAAGGACGCGGAGCAGCTTCGCCTGCGCACTTGGCGGCAGCTCGCCGACCTCGTCGAGCAGCAGCGTGCTCCGGTGCGCGCGCTCGAACAGTCCGGCGTGGGAGCGGTCGGCGCCTGTGAACGCGCCGCGCTCGTGACCGAACAGCTCGCTCTCGACCAGTGCCTCTGGAATCGCGCCGCAGTTGACGTGCAGCATCGGTCGATGCGCTCGCGGCGAACGCCGGTGGATCTCGCGCGCGAGCACTTCCTTTCCAGTTCCTGACTCGCCCGTGATCAACACGGTGGTCGCGTGACGTGCCACGAGCGCCGCCCGCGAGAGCACCGCGCGCATCTCCGGGCTCCGCGCGACGATCTCTCCCGGGCTCTCCAGTCGCTCGAGGTCGGCGCGTAGCTCGCGATTCTCACCGTGCGCGCGACGCGAGAGCGTTGCGACTCGCTGCACCACCTCGAGGTGGCGGGCTGCTGCGTGGAGAACCTGCGTGAGCGCCGACCGAAACGCCGGAACGCTGCAGAACGCAGGCATCTCGCCACGGATCACCACCGACAGTCCGGGCGCGAGCTGTTGTGTCGAGCGCGCATCGGCCGAGTCGACGCACCGCCACTCGTTGTTCGCTAGCTCCGCGATCGCGATGACCGGCGCGCCGAGCTCGAGCCGGACGATCGGCAGCTCGCGCGATAGCGTCGCCGCGATTGCACGAACGAGCGCGCGGGGGGAGTGCGCATCGGCGATCGCCGCCAGCAGGTCCGCCACCAGTCGCATCGGAACGTCATCGCTCACCCCTTGAAGCGTGCACTGAAAAGACGGTGGTCACCCACTGATATCTCAGTGTGAAGCGCGGCCGAATCAGAACTTTCAGTGACTTAGCGCTGGAACGTCGCGTGCTCCATCGGGGGCATGACGTACGTGATCACCCAGAAGTGCATCGGAACCTGTGACAGTGCCTGCGTGGACGTTTGCCCGATGGATTGCATCCTCGGCCCGGTTCCACTCGATGAGCTCCGTGCGATTCCCGCGGGCGAACGCGCAGCTCGCCTCCCCGGAATCCAGATGTTCATCGATCCAGACGAGTGCATTAACTGCGGGGCATGTGTCGCCGAATGCCCTGCGGACGCGATCTATCTCGACACCGACGTGCCCGCGGCGTACCGAAGTGACATCCGGCGCAACGCGAGCTTCTTCCTCGATCGACGGAGGTGAACGAGCTGCTACGCTGAACAAAGATGCGGGAGCGAGATCCTGTGCGTGCGCGAGTCGAGGCGGAGCTCGTGATCGAGCGTGAAGGCTGGGCCGTCGATCGCGTGCGCCGGGTCACCGAGCGTCTCCAGGCAGCGCTGCCGGATGACGAGCGGTTCGAGACCATCGTGATCGCCTCGCAGCATCACACCGCGTTCACCGCGCCGGGTCGGACGATCTATGTCGCGCGTCACATGCTCGATCTGCTGCCCGACGACGCGGCCGCCGCGTTCGTGATCGCTCACGAGCTCGCGCACCATCACCTCGGTCACCTGATCGGCCGCTACGTTCACGGGCTGCCCTTCTTCGAGGCCACGCTGCCGCAGCACGAGCGCGAGCGGCACGCGGATCTGCATGCGATCGAGCTGTGCATCGCGGCGGGTTACGATCCGGATCGCTGCATCCTCGCACTGCAGATCCTCGACGCGATGGTGCTGCACTGCGGCGACCTCGAGGGCTCGCTCGGAAATCCGCTCGACCCACACGGGGAGGTCGCGCGGCGCGGCTACTTCCCCACGCTGCAGCGCATCGCGCATGTCCAGGCGCACGTGCCGGCATATCGAACAGGTGCGCGGATCATCAATACGCTCGCCGCGGAGCGCGACGCCGCGTCTCGACGCCGAATGAAGAAGGCGCTGAAGATCGCCGGCTCGATCGTGGCGACCGCTGCGCTGCTGCTACTGCGCCGTCGTTGATCATCGACGACGCCGACGCACGGCGATCGCCAGCACACCGAGGCCGCCGAACAGCGCGAGCGGGCCGCCGCTATGGGTCGAGGTGCAGCCGCAGCCGCTTCCCTTGCTGGTTCCGCCGTCGGGACCACCGTCGTTATCCGGCAGGCCGCCGTTTGGCGCGTCGACGCCCGCATCATCGACCGGCATCGCGACGCACGCG
>JACCRC010000263.1 GCA_013813765.1 Deltaproteobacteria bacterium
GTCAACTACAACAACGTGTGGGCCGCGATGGGCATCCCGATCGATGTCATCAAGACGCGGATGAAGAAGGGCGACAAGGAGGCGTTCCATATCGGCGGCTCCGACGCGAGCGGCGTGGTGTGGGCGACCGGCAAGGACGTCAAGAACGTCGCCATCGGTGACGAGGTCGTCGTTCACTGCGGCATGTGGGATCCCGACGATCCATTCGTGCTCGCCGGCAAGGATCCAATGCTCGGTCCGACGCAGAAGATCTGGGGCTACGAATCGAACTGGGGCAGCTTCGCGCAGTACACCAAGGTGCAGGATCACCAGTGCCTGCCCAAGCCGCCGCACCTGACGTGGGAAGAGGCGGCCTCGTACATGCTGGTCGGGGCCACCGCCTACCGCATGCTGCACGGCTGGGCTGGCAACACGGTTCAGCCGGGTGATCCGCTCCTGATCTGGGGCGGCGCCGGCGGACTCGGCTCGATGGCGATCCAGATCGCGGCCGCCGCGGGCGCACGGCCGGTCGCGGTCGTCTCCGGTGACTCGAAGAACGAGTTCTGCAAGAAGCTCGGCGCCGTCGGCGTGATCGATCGCCGCAAGTTCGAGCACTGGGGCAAGCTGCCGCGCTGGTCCGACGACATCGAGTACAACCTGTGGCTCAAGGGTGCACGCGCGTTCGGTGCGGCGTTCTGGGAAGCGCTCGGCGAGAAGAAGAACCCGACGATCGTGTTCGAGCACCCGGGCGAGACCACGCTGCCGACGTCGTGTTTCATGGTCGAGACCGGCGGCATGGTCGTGATCTGCGCGGGCACGACCGGTTACAACGCCACGCTCGACCTTCGCTATCACTGGATGCGGCAGAAGCGGCTGCAGGGCAGCCACTTCGCGAACGCCGAGCAGTGCAAGGGCATCAACGACCTGGTGATCGCCGGCAAGGTCGATCCGTGCATGTCGCGCGTGTTCGAGTTCCGCGAGACCGGTGAGTGCCACCAGCTGATGCGCGAGAACAAGCACCCGTCGGGGAACATGTCGATCCTCGTCAACGCGCCGCGCATCGGGCTCAAGAACCTCGCGGACGTTCGGGCCGCACGATGAGCACGCCGACGCGGCCATTCCGCGTGCTCGGCCTCCAGCAGATCGCGATCGGCGGCCCGAGCAAGGATGCGTTGCGCGCGCTGTGGGTCGACCTCCTCGGCATCCCGGTCACCGGCACGTTCCGCAGCGAGAAGGAGAACGTCGACGAGGACATCCTCTCGATCGCGGGCGTCGAGATCGACCTGATGCAGCCGATCGATCCCGAGGCAAAGCCAAAGGTCCACGAGCCGCGGCTCAACCACCTCGGCCTGTGGATCGACAACCTCCCGGCCGCGGTCGCGTGGCTCACCGAGAAGGGCCTGCAGTTCACGCCCGGCGGCATCCGCAAGGGCGCAGCCGGTCACGACGTCTGCTTCATCCATCCGCGCTCGGCGGAGGGCGTCTTGATCGAGCTCGTGCAAGCGCCGGCCGAGGTGATCGCAGGAACGGAGACGCGCGCATGACCGTCGAGGACCTCTACGCGCAGCTGATCGACGCCTGGAACCGCCGTGATGCGGAGGCGTTCGCGAGTCTGTTCACGCTCGACGGTGAGACCGTCGGCTTCGATGGCAGCGAGCTGTTCGGTCAGGCCGCGATTCGCGCGGAGCTCTCCCGCGTCTTCGCTGACCACACGCCGAACAAGTACGTCTACAAGATCAAGAAGGTCGAGACGGTCAGCGTCGACGTCGCGATCGTCGGCGCGCACGCGGGCATGCGAGCCGAGGATCAAGGCGGTTTCGACCCGAAGCTCCACGCCGTGCATCGCTTGACTGCCGTGCACCGCGGGCCCGAGTGGCGGATCGTGATGTTCCAGACCACGCCTGCCCAGCTGCACGGCCGTCCCGATCTCGTCGCAGCGCTCACTGCCGAGCTCGAGTCCGCGTCTCAGTCCTGAGACAGGTTCTCTTCCTCGGTCTCCACACCGCGCTTGTCGCCGTGCAGCGCATCGGAGAGGTCGCTCGTGGTCTTCCTCAGGCGTTGACCGAGCACCTGAACGAAGCTCCACAGCATCTTCACGGCGCTCGCGGGCTCGCGCTTGATGATGTCGTAGAAGTCCTTCCGCGTGATCACCACGAGGCGCGTGGGCTCGTTCGCGGTCGCGGTGAGCGAGCGGACCGACCGATCCACGAGTGACATCTCGCCGAAGTGCTGGCCCTTGCCGAGCACGGCGACGGTCTTGTCCCCCTTCGCGAGCTTCACGCTGCCCGAAACGACGACGTACATCGAGTCGCCGGGCTGGCCCTGCGTGAACACGACCTGATCGGGCTCGAGCTCGATCATCTCTGCGATCGTGCCGATCCGTACCAGCTCCTTGTAGGAGAGGTAGCGGAACATCTGCATGCCCTTCAACACGTCGAGCTTCAGCGAGACTTCGGTCTGCCGCGGCGCGTGCTCGGCCGACGACGTCGCGCCGACGCGGATCACGACCGCGGTGATGTTGTCGTGGCCGCCGCCAGCGTTCGCGCGGTCGACGAGCTTCTTCGGGACGTCCTTCACCTCGCCCTCGGCGAGCTGCTTCGGGAGCTCGTCCTCGTCGATGTACGCGTACATGCCGTCGGAGCACAGCAGGAAGCGATCGCCCGGGAGGATGTCGAAGTCGAACGTGTCGACCTCGACGGAGCTGTACACACCGACCGCGCGCGTGACCGCGTTCTTGTACTGCTTGTAGGGCGAGCTCTCGATCTGCTCGCGGTTGAGCTTGCCGCGGCGCACCAGCTCGTTCATCAGCGAGTGGTCCTCGGTGAGCACGTGGCACTGGTTCTGGCGCGCGAGGTAACAGCGGCTGTCGCCGACGTGCGCGACGAAGCCGCGGAGGTGCTCGCCCGCGCCGGCGATCAGCATCACCGTGACCGTCGTACCCATGCCGCGCTTGTCCTGCTCCGCCTGCGCGCGCGAATGGACCGCGCTGCACGCCGTCTGCACCGCGCTCTCGAGCACCTGCAGGATCTCGTACGACTGCACGCCCGGATGGTCGACGCGGTAGCGATCGAGCAGCTCGCGGTTGTTGAAGATCGTGTCGCGCACCTCGTGCACGGCGATCGAGCTGGCGACCTCACCGGCGGCGTGGCCACCCATTCCGTCCGCGACCAGGAACAGCCGCAGCTTCTTGTCGATGAGGAAGTTATCCTCGTTGTGGTTGCGTTGCCGACCGACATCGGTCGCTGCGGCGAACGTCAATTCCACCCGTTTGGGGTAACACGATCAGCATCCGGTCGTCGAGCAGCGCCCTAGCACCCCGGGGGCGAGCTCCGCCTCGATCAGCTGCTGGATGATCGTCGGGTCTGTCAGGCCGTGATAGATGCGCCCGCCGATCACGACCGCCGGCGAGCTGGTGACTCCCGAGCGCCGCGCCTCGGTGATCCATTCCAGGGTAGCGCCGGCGAGCCGGGCGCGGCAGGTCGACAGCGCCTTGGACTCGACGCGGAGCTTCGCAGCGACGTCGTCGATCAGCTTCTGCGGCGGGATCCGGCGGCCGTGGGCCTTCTGGATCAGGGCGTAGGTCTCGATCACCCACTGCCAGCCCGGAGAGATGTCGAGGTCGTCAGGGCTCGAGCTGTTGGTCTCGGCACACAGCGCCGCGTCACCGAGCATCGCGAGCTCGGCCGAGTCGTCGCGACTGACCTCGAACCACGGGGCCCAGATGATCTTGATCTCGCCGCGGTACGTGTTGTGCGCGTTGTGGATGCTGCGCATCAGCAGCAAGCACTCGGGCGAGCTTGGCCTGCACACGATCACGACGGGAACCGGCGAGCCGCGGTCGCCCGGTAGCGGTGAGCCGAGCGAGGGTAGACCCGCGAGCTTGAGCGGCGGATTGGCGAGGGGGTGATCGCTGGATTCGCCCTCGAGGTCGTCGTCGCTCGGACCCGTGGTGATGACGAGGGGCTGCACGGAGCGGAGCACCTCGGCATCGAACGCGGCCATGAGCTGTTTCGGATCGACGCCGCGATCGATCATGTCACGCGCGCGATCGTACGCGTCTAGGTAGGCGGTCTCGTACTCGCCCTCGCCGATCGACGACAGCGCCGTGCGCATCGGCTTGTCGTTGAAGAACACCATCGGTGCGGTCGTGCCGCGCAGTCGCTCGAGGCGGCGCTCGTTCGCGACGATCACGTCGCGGTAGCGGTCCTCGCTGATCGCCTTGTCGAGGCGCTGCGGATCGAGGCCGACCTTCTTGCCGATCTCGATCATCTGGTCGCGTGTCAGCGTGCTTCGCGATGCGTGGATCGCGGTGACGAACTCGAAGAACTTCCCCTGCGCGTACGCCTCGAGCGCCAGCGTCGGAAGCTGGGGGCCTGGCGGCTGCGCGGTGCGCTGCATCACCCGGTAGATCACGCGGATCCGCGTGGGGTGCTTCGCCTGCAGCGCCTCGAGCTGCCGGTACGCGGGGAGTCGCTGCACGTTGTTAACCGACGGAGCGAAGAACAGCTCGACCGTGACGAGAGCGTTCTGCGGTCCTCTCGACGGCACGGTCGCCGGGTCGTAGTGCTCGACCCGCACGACCTCGCCCTTGAGCTGCTGTGCCGGCGGTGCCGCGCTCGCGGTCGCGAGGGCACCGAGGCAGGCGGCGAGGGCGACCAGCCGAAGCCTCACGACTTCGAGCTCGCCTCGTCTGCGTCGGGCTTCTTCTCGTCGGACGGCACGCTCGCGTCGTCGGCCTTCGTGTCGTCGGGCTTGGCCTCGACGTCCTCTTCCTTGCGGACCTCGACCTTGCGGTCGTCGGCCTGCTTCTCCGTCGCCTTCTTGTCGGCGGTTCGCTTTGCCTCGGCGAGCTTGTCGTCGGCCTTCTTGGCGCTGAGCTTCCTGTCGTCGGGCGCTTTGTTGTCGGCCTTGCGAGCCTCGGCCTTGCGAGTCGCGGCCGAATGCTCCTCGGCGCGCTCGTCGTCAGCCTTGTTGTCGACGGGGGCCGCGGTCGGGGAATCTGCGGCGGTCGCGACCGGTTCCACGTCCAATGGCTCGACCGACGGCCACATGTACGCGAAGTACAGCCCTGCCGAGACGATCAACCCCAGGAACAGTGCCAACACGAAGGGTTCCCAGATCACGCCGCGATCATAGCGCGGCCCTGCCCCTGGTGTAGGCTCCACCCCGCATGACCTCTGTTGTCCTGTCCGCTGCCGGCCTTCCGTTCTTCGAATCGGGGGTGCTGTTCAAGCTCCCGATCTTCGGCGGCGTGCCGATCCAGACGTTCGGCGTGATCGTGGCTGCCGGCGTGCTGATCGGCGCCTACCTGTTGCGCCGGTACGCGGAGTGGCACGGAGTCCCCGACGAGCACATCCGCGGGATCACCGGCTGGATCACCGTCACCGGCTTCATCGGGGCGCACGTGTTCGATGTCCTCGCGTATCAGTGGACCGAGCTCCAGGCCGACCCGCTGTTGATCATCAAGATCTGGGCGGGCATCTCCTCCTACGGCGGCTTCATCGGCGGAGCCATGGGCTTCGCGTTCTATGTCTGGTGGAAACGTCTCGACGCCCGGCTGATGGGCGACATCTGCATCGTCGGCCTGCTCGTCGCGTTCTCGATCGGCCGCATCGGGTGCACCGTGGTCTCCGATCACATCGGCGCCGCGGTCGGCGATCCGAACGCGTGGTACGCGGTCCTCGCGATGGACTACCCGCGCTTCGGCGAGCCGGTCCTGCACAACTCCGGCATCGCTGCGCTCGCGCAGGCGTATCCCGGTACCGGCGAGTACATCCGCGCCTGGAACCTCGGCTTCATCGAGCTGCTCTATCTGATCCCGGTCAACGCGCTGATCCTCTTCCTCGCGTTCCGCCCCTCCAAGCGCCCGCCGGCCGGCTTCCTCATCGTGGTGACGGGTTTGCTCTACGCACCGGTCCGGTTCTTCCTCGAGTACCTGCGCCCCGAGACCTCGGACCCGCGGTACCTAGGTCTGACGTTCGCGCAGTGGTCGTCGATCGTCGCGTTCGGCGCCGCAGCGTACGTCGCCTCGCGTCTGCTGAAGAACGGCAAGCCGGCGGAGCCGCTCACCCGGACCTCGGGCGAGATGCAGCAGAAGCTGAAGACGATCCTCAAGGAAGAGACCGACGCCTCGAAGGTCGCTGCCTCGAAGGAGGCGAAGAACGTCGCGCTCCCCACCGCCACCGCGAAGCAGATCGCGAAGGCGAGGGAGGATGCGAAGGCGATCGCCGCCGAGAACGCTGCCGAGAAGACCGATGCCGAGAAGGACACCGCCGAGAAGGTGGACGAGGTCCTCGAGGCGAAGCGCCGCAAGGAAGAGCAGGACGAGAAGGAAGCCGCCGAGCGCCGCGCGAAGCAGGATGCGGAGTGGAACGAGAAGATGGCCAAGAAGGCCGAGGCCGAGAAGGCTGCGAAGGAAGCGGCCGCAGCGAAGGCCGAGGCCGAGAAGGCTGCGAAGGCCGCGGCCGGCGAGTCAGCAGGGGACGAAGAGCCGCTCGATCACGCGGCGCCCGCCGGAATCTCGACCGAGAAGTCCGGCGGCAAGAAGTCGGGCAAGAAGCCGAAGACGAAATAGGTACGCGCCGTCGCACGGCTCGGCTGCCGGCACCGCTCGCCACGCGGCGCACGCGGCATGCCACCGACGCGGTCGCGAGCGTTCAGCCCTCACGCGGGGCACGCGCCGCGCCACCGAGTTACACCGCCGCCCGAGAGTCCGAGCCGCACGAGCAGCACGAGCAGTCGCGGTCGACCACGAGCGCCGGCAGTCGAAGACGCGGGTTGCGGTGCGGCGCGTGGTGCGCAGTGCGGATGTGAGGTGCGCGGCGGCGTGCGTTCGGCCTGCGGTGCGCCCTACGCGATTCGCGGGAACGGAGTTTCGCCGTTGTGTCGACGCAAAGCGCTAGCGGCGCTTCGCGGACTTCTTGCCCTTCGCCTTCACGGGCGCGGGCTTCTTCGTCGGCTTCGCGCTCTTCGCGGCATGCTTCCCGTTGGTCGCGCTCTTCGGTGCGGGCTTCGCTGGGCTCGCGCTCTTCGCGCTGCTGACCGCGGCCTTGCCGTTGATCGCGACAGGCTTCTTCGCGATCGCCTTCGCCTTCTTCGCGATCGCGGCGGGGATCGCGGGCAACGTCGGGCTGCGCGGAGAGGCGACGCGCTCGAGCCCACCGGCGTCACCGCCGCGGTTGCGCCCGCG
>JACCRC010000277.1 GCA_013813765.1 Deltaproteobacteria bacterium
AAGGCCGATCGCGCGATGAGCAGCGTCGAGCGCTGGGCGTTCCAGAACGTGCCCGGTGCGCACTGGTTGCGACGGACGGGGCTGTACTGGCTGTTCGAGAGCCGCGTGCTTGGCTTCGCGTTCGCGCCGAAAATCAACAAGCTCGCGGAGCAGCTCGTGCTGAAGCACCTCGCGCGGCAGGTCCCCGATCCCGCGTTGCGCGCGAAGCTGACGCCCGCGTATCGCATGGGCTGCAAGCGCGTGCTGATCTCGAACGACTACTACCCCGCCTTCGCGCGCGACAACGTCGACCTCGTGACCGACGGGATCGCCCAGATCGAGCCCGATGGAATCCGGACCACCGATGGCGTGCTCCACGAGGCCGACACGATCATCTACGGCACTGGCTTCAAGGTCGTCGACTACATCGCGTCGATGCGGATCCGCGGGAGCGGTGGGCGAGAGCTCAGCGAGGTATGGGCCAGCGAGGGCGTCCGCAACTACCTGGGGATCAACATCGCCGGGTTCCCGAATCTGTTCCTGCTGATGGGCCCGAACACCGGCCTCGGCCACAACTCGATGGTCTTCATGATCGAAGCCCAGGCAACCTATGTCCTCGACGCGATCCGCGAGATGCGCCGCCGTGATCTCGTGAAGGTCGACGTGCGACCCGAGGTCGAACAGGCATTCCGCGCGGAGCTGAAGACCAAGCTCGCGAACACCGTTTGGACCTCAGGCTGCAACAGCTGGTACATGGCTCCGGACGGGGACGTCTTGCTGTGGCCCGGGTTCACCTTCGACTACTGGCGAAGGACACGTAAGATCCGGCTAGCCAACTACAAAACCGAGGCCCGCGCGCCAGCGCACATGCATGGGCCTCGCGATGACCTCACGCTCTCCGAGGCTGCCGCGATCTAGAGTCAGGCGTCGATGTCGGACGCCGCGGAGACTGAAGCACTTCGTCGAGAAGTCGCGCGCCTCCAGGCCCTTGCGGACGCCGTGGAGCGACGGCTGCGCGCGACGCACGCCGTCGCACGTGCGCTCGCAGAAGACACGTCGGTCGCAGATGCGATGCCGCGGCTCCTCGCGGCACTCGCGGGTGCACTCGACGCGAAGCTCGCCGCGTTCTGGCAGCCCGATGGTGACGCTCTGGCCGCGACCGCGGTGTGGTGCTCGGCGCCCGCCGAGCACGCCGCCTGGGAAGCCCTCTGCAGCAGCAAGCGCTTCGAGAGCGGCGTGGGATTGCCCGGCAAGGTGTGGAAGGAACGCGGCCCGTTGTGGATCGCGGACGTCGGCACGAGCGTCGACCTGCCCCGCCACGCGGGCCTGATGGCGCGCAGCGTGAAGTCCGGCATCGGCTTCCCGATCGTCGCCGGCGGCAACGTGCTCGGCGTGATGGAGCTGTTCTTCACGACGGCCGAGCCGCCCGACGACAGCCTCGTCGAGGTGCTGCGTACGATCGGTGCGCACCTCGGCCAGTTCTTGCGTCAGGCCCAGGCGACGAGCGCCGCGCAAGCGACCGCGCGCGAGCTCGCCGCAGAGCGCGAGACCCTGACCCGCCTCGACGACGTCGCGCAGCGCATCGTCGGCCAGCGCGAGCTCACGTCGCTCGTCCAGGCCGTCAGTGACGCGGCGACCGAGCTGACCGGCGCGCAGTTCGGCGCGTTCTTCTACACCGTCACCGACCCTCACAACGGCGAGTCCACGCTCGCTGCTGCGGTCACCGGCGCCACGCGCGCGGCGTTCGACAAGCTCGGAGTGTCGCGCAAGCTCGGCGTGTTCACGGCGACGTTCGACGGCAAGGGTCCGGTGCGGATCGGCGACGTCGTGAAGGATCCGCGATTCGCGAAGAACCTGCCGGAGCGCAACCTCGTCGATCCCGCGCTGCCGATGAAGAGCTACCTCGCGGTGCCGGTCACCACGCGCAGCGGCGTCGTGCTCGGTGGCCTGTTCTTTGGCCACGCGCAGGCGAGCGTGTTCGGCGAGCGCGAGCAGCAGATCGCGAGTGCGGTCGCAGCGCATGCGGCCACCGCGATGGACAACGCGCGGCTGCACACGGACTCGCAGCGGCTGATCAAGGAGCTCGAGAAGACGAACGTCGAGCTCGATCAGTTCGCGTACGTCGCGTCGCACGACCTGCGCGCACCGCTGCGCGGCATCTCGAACCTCGCGCAGTGGATCGAGGAGGATCTCGGGAAATCGCTACCGAAGAAGGTGGCGGAGCAGCTCCAGCTCTTGCGCGGCCGCGCGGCGCGCATGGACAAGCTGATCAACGGCCTGCTCGAGCTCGCGCGCGTGGGCCGTGCCCGGCAGCAGACGGAGCGGGTCGACGTGACCGAGCTGTTGCACGAGACCATCGATCTCGCGAGCCCGTCCGCGACCGCGCGCGTGCTGATCATCGGCGCGATGCCCACGCTGACCGCGGAGCGAGTCGCGCTGCAGCAGGTGCTGTTGAACCTCATCACGAACTCGCTGCAGCACGCGAAGCGCAAGGACGTCGTCGTGCGGATCACCGCGATCGAGCGCGCCGACGAGGTCGAGATCGTGGTCGCCGACAACGGCGTCGGCATCGCCCCGGAGCACCACGAGCGCGTGTGGCAGATGTTCCAGACGCTCGCCTCGCGCGATCAGGTCGAGAGCACGGGCATCGGCCTGGCGATCGTGCGGAAGCAGGTCGAGGCCGCCGGCGGGCGCGCGTGGATCGATGCGGGCGTCCGCGAGGGCGCAACCATTCGGTTCACCTGGCCGAAGCGCGTCCGTTGAAACGCCGCCCGGCCGCTCCGGCGTCGCGGTATCGTGGGGGCATGGGTACGCGCGTCGCATGCGCACTGGTTGTCGTGATCGCGGCATGCGGAGGCGATGACGATGGGCCCGGGCCTCTGCCCGCGCCGTCTTGCGACCCGGCAGCGACCGGCTCGGCCACGGTCAACGCTCCGCAGCTCGCGTACACGCTGGCAGATCGCTATCAGGAGGCGTGGCTCGGCTCGCCCGCGGTCGCGGACCTCGACGGCGATGGCGCGATGGAGATCATCGTTCCGCGGCACGATCAGCTGCTCGTGTGGCACGCCGATGGGGCGGTGGTCTGGCGACAGACGATGCCCGGCCGGATCTGGTCGTCCCCGGTGGTGGCGGATCTCGTGCCCGGCAAGCCCGGGCTCGAGGTCGCCGTCGCTGCGCGCGGACAGATCAGCGCGTTCGATGCCAGTGGCCAGCCGCTCGCGGGGTTCCCGGTGATGTGGCGCGACGAGCTACGTGCGCTCGCCGCCGGCGACATCGACGGAAACGGGTCGCTCGAGCTCGTCGCGGTGACGTCGTCGCCGCTGAACGCAAACAACCAGCGCGACATCGTGATCGCGATCCGCGGTGACGGGTCGGTGCTCGGGGGGTTTCCGCCGAACACGTCGGGCAGCGCGGGCTGCGATGACGCCTGCTACGTCACCGGTGGCTACGATCAGAACCTTGCACTCGGCGACGTCGATGGCGATGGCAAGGCCGAGGTGTTCGCCACGCAGGACAACGCGTACATGTCACTGCACGCCGGTAGTGGCCGCGCGTTCGACGCCGCGACGATCTTCGACGACCGCACGAAGTTCTCCGGCATCCGCTGGATGGTCGACTACCGGCTCGCACAGCAGGGCTTTGCGGACGACGAGGACGTCGACGAGCAGGCGCACTTCACGAACACCGCGCCGACGATCGCTGATCTCGACGGCGACGGCACCGCCGAGCTGATCGCGCTCGGTTCGATCCAGAACACGGCGCAGACCGAGCGCGAGAAGGGCGTCGGCCTGTTCGTCGCGCACGCCGACGGCACGAGACCCGCGAGCTGGCTCGCACCGCCGCGGTACGCCGGTTACCTCTCGGGCTTATGGGACTTCGGCGCGAACCTCGTCGGGATCACGAACCAGGTCACGGTCGCGGAGATCGATCCCTCGCACGACGGGCCGGAGCTCGTGTTCGCCGGGTTCGACGGCATGGTCCACGCGGTCACCGCAGACGCCGCTCCGCTCTGGAATGTGAGCTACACGACGAGCACCGAGGTGTGGACCGGCGGCGTGGTGATCGCGGATCTCTCGGGCGATGGCATCCCCGAGATCGTGATGACGACGTACGGCCCGGCCGGCGGCGATCTGATCGTGATGGATGCCGGCGGCAAGCGATTGCACACGCTGCCGCTCGGCGGTCGCGGCGCCATGCCGGTGCCGACGATCGCGGATGTCGATGCCGACGGCGATCTCGACATCGTCGTGTCACTCAAGGACGCGGTCGACCGTACGAAGTCCGTACTCGTGTACGAGGTGCCGGGCTCGATGACGAACTGTCTGCTGTGGCCTACGGGCCGCGGCAATCTGCGGCGCGACGGCTACGTCCCCCCGCGCTGAGCGTTGTGTCATCGGCGCGCGCTCGCTGCAGGACATCTCCTCAGCCGCTGGCGCATGGGCCGGCGAGGTGTTTGCAGCGATGGCAAGCATGCACAAGCTCGTCGCTCTCAGCGCTCTTCTGATCCCGGCGCTCGCGGTCGCCCAGCCGGTGATCATCATCAACCAGCCGGCGCCTGAGCAGCAGCGGCGGACGGTGGTCGAGACGCCTCAGTACGAGACCGTGTACGACGCGTACAACGCCCCGGTGTTCACGACCGGTGCACTGGTGTTCATCGGTAGCTATGGCGCATCGGTCGTCGTCGCCGCTGGTGCGGATCGCGAGGAGCGTGATCGCGGGATCCGAAATTTGTACATCCCGGTCGCCGGACCGTGGCTCGCGCTGAACGACCGCGGCGACTGTGCTGTCGCCGGCTCGTGCCGCAACGAGAGCACGAAGAAGGTGTTGCTCGTGATGGACGGCATCTTCCAGGCCGCCGGTGTGGTCACGATGATCGATGGCCTCCTCCAGCCGTCGAGTCGCCGCGTCGTCACGCAGACGTCGAAGGTCGACAAGAAGGTGCACGTTGCTCCGGCCATCGTGTCTGCGCAGGGCGACCCGGGCATCTCGGTGTTCGGCCGCTTCTGAACCGCGCGCGTGGTAGCGTCGCGGCCATGACGATGACGCTCTACATGCACCCCGTTTCGACGGCGAGCCGCCCGGTTCGCCTGTTCATCGCGGAGAAGAAGATTCCCATCGCCGAGAAGGTCGTCGACCTGATGACCGGCGAGCACTACAAGGACGAGTACACCGCGATCAATCCGAGCCGCATGGTGCCGACCCTCGTCGATGGCGACTTCCGCCTCACCGAGAGCGCCGCGATCCTCCGCTTCCTCGCGAGCGAGGCGAAGGCCCCCGAGTACCCGAGCGACAACCGCAAGCGCGCGAAGGTCGACGAGGCGCTCGACTGGTTCAACACGCAGTTCTACCGGGACTTCGCATACGGCCTGCTCTACCCGCAGGTCTTCCCGAACCACAAGCGCCCCACCGACGAGCACCAGACCGGCACGATCAAGTGGGGCCTGGACAAGGCGAAGGTCTGGTTCGCCGTCCTCGACAAGGACATCATCGGCTCGCAGCAGTACGTCACCGGCGATCAGATCTCGATCGCCGACTACTTCGGCGCCTGCATCGCGACGGCCGGCGAACTGATCGGCTGCACGTACGAGGGCTTCCCGAACGTCCAGCGCTGGCTCGGCAACGTGAAGAAGCTCCCGAGCTGGCCGACCATCAACGAGGTGATGTACGGCTTCGCGTCGTCGATGAAGGGCAAGGACTTCGTCAATCTATGATCAAGGGGCTGCACCACAACGCGTATCGGTGCCGCGACTCCGAGGAGACGAGGAAGTTTTACGAGGACTTTCTCGGGCTCCCGCTCGTCAACTGCTTCGAGATCAAGGAGACCAAGAGCGGGCGGAACACCCACGTGCTCCACTCGTTCTACAGGATGGGCGACGGATCCTGCCTCGCCTTCTTCGAGGTGCCCGGTGAAGAGGGCAAGAGCTTCGAGTTCAAGCAGCAGCACGACTACGACCTGCACATCGCGGTCGAGGTGGATCGCAGCGCGCTCGAGCCGATGCTGGCGAAGGCCAAGGCCGCCGGCATGGAAGCGCGCGGGATCGCCGATCACGACATGATCGACTCGATCTACCTGCGCGACCCGAACGGCTACGTGATCGAGCTGACCGCAAAGCGGCCCGATCACGACGACAAGATGGATCCGGCGAAGAACGAGGCGAGAACCAACCTCGACGCCTGGCAGCGCGACAAGCCCAGCTTCACGTAAGCGCGTCGAGCGCGATCCGCGCGGGAAGGTCGAGGCGTGTGGCCAGCACGCGCTCCAGCTCCGCTGCGTTCACCCCGAGTGCGGTCAGCGTGATCGGTGCGCCCGCGGCACCGAGGAGCGCGCGGATGCGGATCGCGAGCGGCGGCTCGATCAACCTCCGCGCCGCCTCCGGCGGCGCTGCGCGGTCCGGCTCGCCGGACCTTGCGATCGCCAGGTCGCGCATCGTCGGACGTTCGGGAGGCTCGGCGCTCGCCATCGCCGCGAGTGCCGCGACCTCGAGGTTCGGGATCGTCGGCCGGTCGTGCACCGTGCGCGACTCGCCGATCGCGGACGTCAGCTCCGCGACCAGCGCGGGCTGGATGCGAGCGAGGTGCGTGATGAAGTGCGGAAGCAGGATCGAGTGCAGCGCGGCGTGGTCGAGGTTGAACGCTCCGCCGAGCAGGTGGGCAAGCCCGTGCTGGACGCCTGGCTTGCCGAGGTCGTACACGGTTGCGCACCGGGAGGCGGCGCGCAGCGCTCGGTCGCGCGCCGTGCGGTCCGCCGGCGCTGCGAGCAACGCATCGATCGCGGACACCACCGCGTTCGCCGCGAACAGCGCATCGCCGCGCTGGGCGAGCGAATCTGTCGAGAGCACGCTCACCACGTGGGCCAGTGCGTTGCAGAGGCTCTGTACGCTGATCGGCAGCGGCATGTCACGCGTGAGCTCGACGTCGTAGAGCACCAGCGCCGGCCGAACGCGCTCGTCGCGCCCGGTCTGCTTGTCGCGTGCTCGCGTGATGCCGTACATCGCCGTCATCTCCGAGCCTGCGTACGTCGTGGGCACCGCGATCAAGGGCATCTCGTGCGAGAGCCGCAGCGCCTTGCCGAGGCCGATCGGCGAGCCGCCACCGATCGCGACCAGCGCGGCGGGCGTGCACTCTGCGAGCACCGCGGTCGCGGCCTCGACGGTCTCGATCGGCACGTGGACGCGAGCGCCATCGAACACGGTGAGCTGCGAGTCCGCGAGCGCGGCGCGCACGGCCGCGACATGGCGCTGGCTCGATGCGAGGACGAGCACGCGCGTGCCGGCCAGGCGCTCGCCGAGCGTGGCGAGTGGGGCGAACACGGTCTCGGGCACGCCCGACGATACCCCGCCGACGACAACGAGGGGTTGGATCCCGAGCCTCCCAGGAGTAGGTTCGCCATCGTGAACACCCCCGATCCGAAGTCCGCCCGCATGGATGCCGCCTGGCTCGACGCGCACTGGATGCCGTTTACCGGCAACCGCCAGTTCAAGGCGAACCCGCGCATGATCGTCGGTGCCGAGGGCGCGTACTACATCGATTCGAACGGCAAGAAGATCCTCGACGGTCTCTCGGGTCTGTGGTGCTCGGGGCTCGGTCACGGCCGGCGCGAGATCGTCGAGGCAATCAGCAAGCAAGCGGCCACGCTCGACTACGCGCCGGCGTTTCAGTACGGCCACCCCGCGTCGTTCGCGCTCGCGAACAAGATCAAGGAGCTCACGCCCGCGGGTCTCGACTACGTGTTCTTCACCGGCTCCGGCTCGGAGGCCGCGGACACGTCGTTGAAGATGGCGCGCGCGTACTGGCGCGCGAAGGGTCAGGGCACGAAGATGCGGCTGATCGGGCGCGAGAAGGGCTATCACGGCGTCAACTTCGGAGGCATCTCGGTCGGCGGCATCGTCGGCAACCGCAAGACGTTCGGTCAGGCCGTCGAGGCGGATCACCTGCCGCACACGCAGCTCGCGCTCTCCGACAAGAGCAAGGCGTTCACGCGCGGCATGCCGGAGACCGGCGCGGAGCTCGCGGACAATCTGCTGTCCCTCATCACGCTGCACGATGCCTCGAACATCGCCGCCGTCATCGTCGAGCCATTCGCAGGTTCGGCCGGTGTCGTGATCCCGCCCGTCGGCTACTTGAAGCGCCTACGCGACATCTGCACGGCGAACAACATCCTTCTGATCTTCGACGAGGTCATCACCGGCTTTGGCCGCGCCGGCGCGTTCACGGGCGCCGAGGCGTTCGGTGTCACGCCCGACATCATGAACCTCGCGAAGCAGGTCACGAACGGCTCGCAGCCGCTCGGTGCCGTCGTGGCGAAGAAGGAGATCTACGACACGTTCATGGCCACCGGCGGCCCCGAGTACATGCTCGAGTTCCCGCACGGCTACACGTACTCCGCGCATCCGATCGCGTGCGCGGCCGGCAACGCCGCGCTCGACCTGCTCGTCTCCGAGAAGGCCGTCGATCGCGTGCGCGACCTCGCACCGTACTGGGAGAACGCGGTGCACGGCCTGAAGGGCCACAAGCACGTCACCGACATCCGCAACTACGGTCTCGCCGCCGGGCTCACGATCGAGGCGGTGGCCGGGGAGCCCGCGAGGCGCCCGTTCGAGATCGCGATGAAGTGCCTCGAGAAGGGCTTCTACGTCCGCTACGGTGGCGACACGATCCAGCTCGCGCCGCCGTTCATCATCGAGAAGGCGGAGATCGATTCGCTGATCGGCGCGCTCGCCGACTCGCTCGCCGCCACGGCGTGATCAGAGCCTCCCCGAGGGCGCTTCCCACATCGCTCCCGGGTCCGCGGTCCGAGGTCCTGCCCATTTGACGTATACTGGGTGAGATGTGGGTACTGGCGGTCGTCGTGGTGACGATCGGAATCGCGGTCGTGCTCGGACTCCGTGCGCGTGCGACCCGCCGCTGTGCCTCGCCGCCAGCCGTGGAGCCCGAAGCGATTCCGGTGCCCGTGCCGCCGAGCAGCGAGCGGTCGAGCCCGATCGCGGAGCTCGCAGAGCGCGCCGTGCCCACCATCATCAAGGACGACCCGGTCATCGATGGGCGCTACCTCCGGATCGGCAAGCTCGGATCGGATGAGCTCGGCCCCGCGTTCGAGGTCGAGCGCCTCGCCGACGGCAAGCGGTTCGCGTTGAAGACGTTGCGCCGCCGCGGCGCGGATCGCATGAATCGGTTCGCACGCGAGGCGCGGCTCGCGGCCGAGATCGATCACCCGAACCTCGTACCGGTGCTCGACATGGGCTTCACGGCCAACGACTTTTTCATCGTGATGCCGCTCGTGCACGGCGGGAGCCTGGAGCAGCTACGCGGCCGTTTCGGCGACCCGGCGTGGGCGCTGCCCCTGCTCGTGCAGATCGCTTCCGGGCTCGTCGCGCTTCATGCGCGCGGCATCGTGCACCGCGCGCTCAGACCCTCCAACGTCCTCATCTCGCGCGGCACGGCGCGGCTCACCGACGTCGGTCTCGCCATCCTGTCGCGGCGTGCCGACGAGGCTCACACCGACGACGCCACCGTGGACATCCGCGCGTTCGGTGAGCTTGCCCGCGAGATGCTCGGCGGAGACGTTCCGACCTGGCTGACGCGCTGCCTGGACGCCGATCCCGCGGCGCGCCCGACCGCGCCGGAGCTCATCACGCTGATCGGAAGCTGAGCGAGCTCAGCCGCGCTCGAAGCGCGCGCCGCCGGGGGCCTGCGGATCGAGGACGAGCCGACCGTCGCCACCGGGGAACGTGGCCTTTCGCGTCCGGCCTTTCGTCACCAGCTCGCGCAGCTGCGCGGGCGTGAGCTTCTTCCCCGCGGTCTCGAACCAGATCACGAAGCTGCAACCGTCCTTCCAGCGCGAGCAGCCCCAGCCGCGACCGCCAGTGATCAGCGTGCCGTGAGAGCAGCGCGGACAGGTCAGCGCCTCGGCCGTCGGCGACGCGCCCTTCACGAGCTTGGGCGCCACGGTCTGCGCGCGCGGGCGACGCTTCTTGAAGTCGGGGTTCGCAGCCTGCATGCGCGACCAGCCCTCGACGCGCTTCGGATCGACGTGGTGCGATCGCCCCGGGCCACTGATCGGGCGGGGCGTGCGCGCAGCGCCGCCGGCGGCCGACGGTGGCGCACTCGTGCCTCGGATCGCGTCGACGACGTCGGTGACGTATCGACGGATGTCGGCCATGAAGGCGTCACGCGAATCGGTGCCGCGCGCGATCGCTGCGAGGCGAGCTTCCCAGCCGCCGGTGAGCTCGGGCGAGGCGAGCGAGGGCACGGGGATCGTCGTGATCAGCGTGATGCCGGTGGGCGTGGGCACGAGCCACTTCGCCTCGCGCACGATGAACGTGCGGCGCAAGAGCGTCTCGATGATCGAGGCGCGGGTAGCCGGCGTACCGAGGCCGGTGTCCTTCATCGCCGCGCGCAAGGCCTCGTCGTCGATCGAGCGGCCGGCCGCCTCCATCGCACCGAGCAGCGACGCCTCGGTGTAGCGCGGTGGCGGCGTGGTCTGCTTTGCGTGACTCGCATACGTGCCGGTCAGCGGCTGCCCCTCGACGAGCGGTGGCAACGCGCCGGTCGGCTCGCGCTCGTCATCGTCCGGAGCCTCCGCCCCAGGCGACGTCTTCGTGCCCTCGGGGCCGATGCCCGCGACCTCCTGCCACCCGGCGACGAGGCGCACGCGACCGCGCGCGAGGTAGCGATCGGGAAGCGGCGGCAGCGCGTCGATGATCAGATCCTTGTCGGTCGCGCCCGTCGGTGGAGCGCCGAGCGCAGGACCGACGCGGATCCACGCCTCGGTCTGCGCGATCTCGGCGTCGGGGTACAGCGCGCCGATGAACCGGCGGGCGATCAGATCGAACACGCGGGCCTCGTCGCGATCGAGCGCTTCGATGCGGATCCGCGTGCCGGTCGGGATGATCGCGTGGTGGTCATGCACCTTCGTGTCGTCGACGAATCGGCGCCCGAGCACGGGGATCGCGCCGAGCAGCGGGCGCGCGAACGGCTCGTACGCCTGGACGCCGGCGAGCGCCTCGAGCGGACCACGCAGCTCGCCCGCGACGTCCTTCGACAGGTGGCGCGAATCCGTGCGCGGATAGGTGATGAGCTTGTGACGCTCGTACAGCGCCTGCGCGAGCTCGAGCGTGCGCTGCGCGGAGAAGCCGTAGCGACGGTTTCCGGTGCGCTGCAGCGACGTCAGATCGAACAGCTGCGGCGGCGGCTCCTTCACCGTCTTGCCGCGCACGCGCTCGACGATCGGCGCGGCCGCCGCGGTGTCGCGATCGACCACGCTGCGCGCGAGCCCCGCCGCGCCGAGCCGCGTGGACTTTTCGTGCCGCCACCGCGCGCTGAACGCAGCGCCGTCGGCGGTGCGCAACGCGGCGGAGACCTCCCAGTAGTCGCGCGGCACGAACTCCGTGATCTGGCGCTCGCGTTCGACGAGCATCGCGAGCGTGGGCGTCTGCACGCGGCCGATCGAGTACAGCGCGTCGTGCCCGGCCTCGCGCCCGCGCGCAGTCAGAGCCCGCGTCGCGTTCATGCCGACGAGCCAGTCCGCCTCGGAGCGCGAGCGCGCGGCGTCGGCGAGCGGCTCGTACGATCGACCCGGCTGCAGCGCGGAGAAGCCGCGGCGGATCGCGTCGTCGGTGAGCGACGAGATCCACAGCCGCCGGATCGGCAGGCGGCTCCGCGCGTGCTGGTAGACGTAGCGGAAGATCAGCTCGCCTTCCCGCCCGGCATCGCACGCATTGATCACGCCCGAAAACGCACGATCGCGCAGCAGCTTCTCCACCGCGCGGAGCTGCGGTAGTGCGTGCTTCGAGCCGCGCAGCAAGAACTCCTCGGGCAGCATCGGCAGCCGGTCGAGCCGCCACGCCTTCCATGCCGGATCGTACGCGGCGGGCTCCTCGAGCTCGACGAGGTGACCGATGCACCACGTGATCACGTAGCGCTCGCCCTCGATCGAATGCTTCCCGCCACCACGCACGCCGAGCACCCGCGCGAGGTCTCTCGCGACAGACGGCTTCTCGGCGATCACCAGCTCCACCGGGGGAATGTACGCCGTGGGGCTGTCATCCCCCGACGGGCGTCACTGCCCGAGCGCGGCGGTGATCTCTTCCCGCATGGCCTCGACGGGCCGAGCGCCGATGAAGTGCTTGCCGTTGATCAGGAACGACGGGGTCGCCGAGATGTCGATCTCCTTCGCCGCAGCCTGCTCGGCGGCGAGCGCGGCCGCGAACGTGTGGTTGTCGAGGGCAGTACGGAACGCCGCGACGTCGAGCCCGGCCCGGCGCGCGTCCTCGACCAACGCGTCGCGGCCGAGATCATCGGGGTTCGCGAACATCTGCTCGTGGAACTCCCAGTACCGATCCTGGGCCGCTGCGGCGAGCGAGGCCTCCGCGGCGAGCACGGCCTCCTTGTGGACCGGGAACTGCTTCACCACGAGGCGCAGCTTGCCGGGGAACTCGTCCCACACCTGATCGATCGTCCCGAGCACGTTGCTGCAGTACTTGCACATCGCGTCCGTGAACATGACGATCGTGACGGGTGCATCGCGCGGTCCGCGGGAGGGTCCACGATCGAGACCGAGGCGCTGCAGCGTCGCGCGATCGACGGTCGGCTGCTCGGGCGGCTCGTCCGAGGATTGCACCGCGAGCTGCGGCTGCTTGCGCGGGACGATCGGTGGGATCGCACCGGGTGCACGCGGCGAGACCTCGGCGACCTTCGGCGTGGTCACGGGTACCGCAGGAGTCGTGAGCGAGGCCTCCGGTGTGGAAGCCGAGCGATGCTGGTCGACGAGGTAGGCAGTGGTGCCGGTGACCGCGAGGCCGGCGGCGACGAGTGCGAGCTTGAACATGTGTCCTCCGTGCGAGCTGGTTGAAGCATCGGCAGGGGACGGGATGACCGGCAGAGCTGCGAGCACCGCCGCGACGAGGCTGCGCCGATTCCGCTGACCGCGCAGCGCGCGCTCCACGAGATCGGTGACGCCCTCCGCGAGGTACTGGCGGCCACGTGACAGCCGCTGCTGCGCGGCTGCCTCGGAGATGTCGAGCGCGTCGGCGATCTCCCGCGACGTGAGCCCTTCGCAGTAGAAGAGGATCAGCGGCTCGCGATAGGTCTCCGGCACGCGCGACAGCGCCTCGCGCACGACGCGCTCGGACTGCGCATCGCTCACCGCATCGAACGGGCTATCGCCCGTGGCGATCAGCTCGCCTTCGAGCGGCAGCGGCAGCTCGCGATCGCTCTTGCGCCTCGCCTTGCGGGCGAGGTTGCGCGCGATCCCGCAGAGCCACGAGCGTAGCTTCACGGTCTCGCGCAGCCGATCGAGCTGTCGCCACGCAGCGATGAACGTCTCCTGTGCGACGTCCTCGCTGAGCGTGCGATCGCCCGTGCGGCTGTACGAGACCGCGCAGACCACTCCCTGATAGCGCTCGATCAACGCGCCGAACGCAGCGCGCTCTCCCTTGCGACTGGCAGTCACCAGCTCGGCATCGGTCATTCGTCCCATGTCACCCACCAGTGCCGCGAGGCACCCACGACCTGACAGACAATCGTCATCCGCGTGGGAAACCGGCGCCGTTGCTCGGGAATTCCCGCAGCGCATCGTCACTTGCTTGCCTCGACGGCCCGCACGAGCCCGGGCACAATGGGGGGATGCAACGTCTGGGGATGGCGCTGTGCGTGCTCGCAATGGCCGCGTGCGCAGGCGAGGAAGCGGCTCCCGATGCGGGCGAGACCAGCGGAGGGTGCACGGATCCGCGCTATCGCGACGGCGTCTGCCAGGTCGACATCCCGTGCGGCGTTCCCGATGTCGACTGCTACGTGGTGTTCAAGAACGATCTCGATGCCGCGACGTGGGCGGTGAGCCGCACGCGCCTCGCGCCGATCTTTCCGAGCGATCCGCGGTTCCCGCGCGCGCGTGCGATCGTCGACCGCGCGTGGGACATGTTCCGTGCCGAGGTCCAGCTCGGCGACCTCGGCAGCATGCGCCTTGGCCTCGCGATCATGGACGACCACACGGTCAACGCGTACGTGATGGCCGACGGCGAGCCCGGCAAGATGGGTTTCTCGGTGCAGATCACGCGCGGCATGATCGAGAGCTCGCTCAGCGATGACGCGATCGTTGGCGTGGTGCTCCACGAGATCACGCACCTCGTGCACCACCACGCGCTGATCTCGGTCGCGCAGAAGACGCGCAAGTACTACATCGCGGATCTCGGCGAACCGATCGGCGCGACGCGCCCCGAGAACTTTCCGGCGCGCGATGCGGGCCGCGCCTGGCGCAGCCTCGGCGAGGTCAACGGCGTCCTGACCGACGAGGGGTACGGGGCGTTCCCCACCGGCGGCGCGTTCGCGAACCTGTGGGACCACTACACCTGGAAGCTGTACGACCTGATGCCCGAGTGCACCGACGTCGTGAACCGCGTGCAGATCCTCCGGGCCCACCTGCCCTCCTCCCCGCTGGACGACAAGTTGCCCGTCAAGCCGGCGCTGACGGACCAGATCGACTCCACCCTCGAAGGTGTTCGCGCGTGCGTGTCGGCGCAGCCGTACACGCTGGACCAGCTGCTCGCCGACCTCGGTGACGAGTGGCGCGAGTACGTGACCGAGCGGATCACACCCGCCGAGGCGCAGGTCTTCATGAATGCGCCTGCGGTCGACGCCGTGCTCGAGCTCGTCAAGACCCGGCGCAAGCAGCAGCGCGCGATCGAGCTCGACTTCGAGGCTCAGACCGGCGCGCCGTGGTCGAAGATTCGCTTCTTCTCGATCGAGGAGATGGCAGATGACTTCTCGACCCGGATCGGCCAGCGCCACGGCCTCGGCGAGATCGGTGTGAGCTCGACGATGTTCGCACTCCTCGAGGATGCCGCACCCGCCTGCGTCGAAGCGCTCGCGACTCCGCCGGTGCCGTACGGCAAGAACCTCCTCAGCGAGCACCACGCTCCGTGCTGGCGCATCGCGCACGCGCGACAGGTCGCCGACACGGTCAACGGAACGTCGGCACGGCTCCGCATCGAGCCCACCGGCGAGACCTGGACGCCGACCGAGCGCGAAACCCCGAAGCCGCTCTACTAGAGCACCGATCAGGTTGATGCCGTAACGAAATCGATCGGTTAGCGGTGGCGATCGACGGCCGCTAGCGGTTCGTGATCCTCTCGTCGGTGATGACCATCGCGCGCTGGAGTCCGAGTTCGACTG
>JACCRC010000278.1 GCA_013813765.1 Deltaproteobacteria bacterium
GCCCCACGCCGCAACCGTCTCCTCAACGAGCGGCATCAGCTACTCGGCTGACATCGAACGTCGACGACTACAGCGCCTCGACGAACGTCGCGGTCAGCGTCTCCATCTGCGCGCACGGTGCGTCCTCGCTCGCCGCGCGGCCCTTGTCGGTCGTGCACGCGCCGTTGTCCGACGGGTAGCTGTGACCGATCTGCGTGGCCTTCTCGATCTTCATCTTTCCGCCGGTAAGCGTCAGCTCGATGTCGGAGAGCTCGGGCTTCGTGCACGTGCTTCCCTCGGCGTAGCCGGTGGTGACCTCGAAGCCGGTCAGCGTCTCGCCGGAGATGTCCGAGAGCGTGAAGCCGAAGTCGATGGTCCCCTCGAACGGCGTCAGTGCCGCTTTCTGCCGGCAGTCCGCGAGCGACGCGCACGAGTAGACCTGGAGCATGTCGGTGCCAAGCACGTTACTGCGCTTGGCAAAGGCGAACGCGTGCATGTCCTGAAGTCCGGTCCCGCCGGGGCTGCAGGCCTTGTCGTTGAGGAGGTGGCTGTCGACGCGATAGATGCCTTCGACCTGCGCGGCGCGTTCGATGAACACGCCGTCACTGGCGCAAGCGGAGGCAGCGAGAGCAGAGAATGCAAAAGCGAACGAGGAGAGGAACTTCATGGGAGGTCGTACGAGCAACCGCCGGGCCAGCGGTTCTCCCGCCGTCTGTTCATCACTTGAATACGAAGCGTGAACCGGACGTCACGCCGCGCCGCTCACAGTTCGCGGTGGTACCGGTGAGTGAAGGACCGTCGCGCAGGAAAGCGGCACACCGGCGAGAGTTCGAGTAGGGTGCGGCCATGTTCCGCCGGTGTGTGCTCCTCGTCGCAATGGCCGCGTGCGGTCACGCGGCTCCGGCGCGTCCCACCGTGCCGGTCGCCACGCCGCCCCTGATGCGGCCTGTCACTGCGCCTTCGATTCTGACAGCGCATGACGTGCTCGCGGCGGTGACCACTCGCTACCTCCCCGGCCTTCGCCGCTGCTACGAGCAGCAGATCAGGCGCGCGCGCGTCCGCGGACGGTTGACGCTCGCATTCACGATCGACGAGCGCGGCCAGGTCACGGAGGCGAGCGCGCGCGGCCTCACGCCGAAGCTCGGCGTGTGTATCGAGCGCAAGATGATCGCGTGGAAGTTTGCCGCGCCCGCTGCCGAGGCCAGCTTCCGGATCCCGGTGCGGCTCGACGCCCTCTGAACGCCCATCGCATCAGCGACGGATGCTGCCGTGCGGCGTGCCTTCGGTGTAGCCGGCGGCCGACTGGACACCCACCTCCGCCTTGTCGTGGAACTCCGGGATCGTGCGAGCGCCGACGTAGGTAAACGCTGACTGCACGCCGGTGATCATGTCGACGAGGATCGCGCCGACACTCTCCTGCCCTTCCCGGATGTAGATCCGCGAGCTCGAGATGCCCTCGCGGAAGAAGCCCTTCTTCGCGCGCTCGAATGGATCCTGGTTCGCGTTGCGCTCGCTCACCGCGCGTCCGCTCGCCATCCCGAAGTTCTCCTTGTAGAGGAGACCGTCCTTGTCCTCCTTGACGTCGCCCGGACTCTCGTAGGTACCGGCGAGCGCCGTACCGACCATCACGCGCGCAGCGCCCGCGGCGAGGTAGAGCGCGATGTCGCGGGGATGCTTCACGCCGCCGTCGGCCCACACGTGCTTGCCTCGCGCGTGAGCCTCGCGCGCGCACACGAGCACCGAGGTGAAGGTCGGCCGCCCGGCCCCGGTCTGCATGCGCGTCGTGCACATCGCGCCGGGTCCGACGTTCACCTTGATGACATCGGCGCCCGCATCGAGCAGCGCCTTGGTCCCCGCAGCGGTGCAGACGTTGCCGGCGATCACCGGCACGCGGCCGCCGACGACCTTCTTCACCGCCGCGATCGCGTCGAGCATGCGGCGCTGATGGCCATGTGCCGTATCGAGGACGATCGCGGAGACGCCGATCTCGAGGAGCTTCCCGGCGATCTGCGGTGCATCGGCCGAGATGCCGACCGCGGCGGCGACCATCAGCTCGCCACTCGCCGAGAGTGCCGGGCGCAGGAGCTCGAGGCGCACGGCATCGTTGCGCGTGATCACGCCGACGAGCCTGCCCTGCTCGTCCAGCACGGGCGCCGCCTTGACGCGTGCCTCCTCCATCATCAGGAACGCGTCGCGATTCGCGATCCCGACGGGAAACGAGATCAGGCGCGGCGTCATGAGCGCCGCGGCCGGCGTGTATTGATCGCGGTCGCGCAGATCGGAGTGCGTCACGATGCCGAGCGGCCGGCGGTGCTCGTCGACGACGACGACGAGATCGTGTGCGCGCTTGCGGATGATGCCCTGAACGTCGCGAAGCGTCTCGCGCGGAGAGACCTCGAGCGGCGTGTCGTACCGAGCGTCGGCCGCATGGATGTGCTTGACGATCCGCTCGACCGTCGCGAGATCCATGTCCTGCGGCAGGACGCCGAGGCCGCCGAACCGCGCCATCGTCTCGGCCATGCGCTTGCCGGTGACGGCGTTCATGTTCGCCGAGACGATCGGATGCGCGCCGCCTGGGAAGTCCGGCGGTGACAGATTCGTGTCGAGGCGCGACTCGCCCTCGAAGTACCCGGGGGTGAGGAAGACGTCATCGGTCGAGAGCTCGAGCTCTTCGTCGTGGGCAGGATGGAGGTAGCGCAAGGAGCAGACGTTAGCGCATCCCAGCGGCCGCGGGCTGACGTACAACCCATGCTCCCCGTGAGTGACGTCCTCCTGTTCGGCGCGACCTCCATGCTCGGATGGTCGATCCTGCAGGCTCGGGGTGCGGCCGGCGTCAGGGCGTTCTGCAACGAGGCCACGCAGCGCCCGCCCGCCGAGATCGTGCACGCGATCGATCTCGACGACGAGCCCGCAGTGATCGAGCTGTTCGCCCGCGAGCAACCGCAGCTCGTGATCAACTGCGCCGGGGTGTGCGACGTCGGAGCATGCGAGGACTCACCCGAGTTCGCGCGGACGGTGAACGTCGAGGGCACGCGAAACCTCATCGAGCACGCGCCGCCCGGGACGCGCATCGTCCACTGCTCGAGCGATCACGTGTTCGGCGGCGACGCCGGCCCGTACCACGAGGACTCGCCGCCGGCACCGATCAGCGTGTACGGCCGCACGCGCGTGGAGTCGGAGGAGATCGTGCTCGCGCGCGCGAACACGCTCGTGGTCCGCGGTGGACTCTGGATCGGACCGTCCTCGACGGGGCGGATCGGCCACCTCGACTGGCTGCGCGATCGCCACCGCCGCGGGCTGCCAATGACGATCGTCTCCGACGAGTGGCGATCCGCGGTGTGGGCCGAGGACGCCGCGCGACGCGTGTGGGACCTCGCCCGCTCGCCGATCACCGGCGTTCGTCACATCACGGCGACGCGCGCGGTCTCGCGCCCCGAGCTCGCGCGGTATCTCGTCGAGCGCTTCTCGATCGGCGCGACGTTCTCGCTCGAATCGCGACATGATCGGAGAGCGCCTCACCTCGGACGCGTCGAGCTGGCAACCGTGTACACCGACGCGCTCGCCGCCCCACTCCCGTCGGTGGTGGTATGAAGCGTTCGCATGAGTAGCTACGCGGACCTGTCAATCCATCGCTGGATGTTGCGCGACACGGAGCGCAACGAGGCGTATCGGCGCGCGCTCGAGCATGTCGTGAAGCCCGGCGATGTCGTGCTCGACGTCGGTGCCGGCACCGGCATCCTCAGCATCTTTGCCGCCATGGCAGGCGCACGTAAGGTCTACGCCGTCGAGCGCACCGGTATCACCGAGGTCGCTCGGCAAGTGATCGCGTCGAACGGGTACTCGGATCGGATCGAAGTGCTCCAGTCCGATCTCGAGGACCTCACGCCGCCGGAGAAGGTCGACGTGATCGTCAGCGAGTGGATGGGTGGGTTCGGCGTCGACGAGAACATCCTCGCGCCACTCGTGATGGCGCGCGATCGCTGGCTGAAGCCCGGTGGCAAGATGGTGCCTGGACGCGTGACAGCGATCATGGCACCGGCGCACCTGCCCGAGTTCGACGAGGCGATCGCGCACTGGCGGTCGCGCCCGCATGGTGTGGACCTCAGCGTGATCGCGAGCCTGACCACGCAGGAGACGTTTCACACGCAGACGCCGCCAGAGTCGCTCGTGGCGCCGCCGCAAGAGATGTGGAGCCACGATCCACTCACCTGCTCGCTCGAGGAAGCGGATCAACCGTTCACGACGAAGCTGACGTTCGAGACCACCGGGCCATCGACGCTGTCGGGGATCCTCACGTGGTTCGTCGCGGAGATGGGCGATGGGCGCACCCTGACCAACGCCGTCGGCGATCCGGATACGCACTGGGGCCGGTCGTTGTTCCCGCTCGACCGTCCGATCTCGCTCGTGGCCGGGACGAGGGTCGAGGTCGAGCTGTGCTGCGATCCGTCGATCCCGGGCAACTGCGAGTTCAGCTGGAGCGTGAAGGTGGCCGGTCACCCGATCGAGCTCCACGAAACACGACGCGCCCGACGAGGACGCGCCAGGCCTGGATCCTGACCCCTGCGCCACTTCCGCCTCTACCGGATCATTCGTGTCGCGCTGGTGATCGCCGGCGCGGCGCTACGGTACTGGTGGCTCCAGAAGCGCGAGCGCTGGCGGCCGAAGTGGAGGCCGTCGCAAGCAGCGTGGGACCGCGCGCATCGCAAGACCGGCCGCGCGATCTACGGGCTCGCCACCAAGCTCGGCGGTGCGCTGGTCAAGCTCGGCCAGGTGCTGGGTGCCCGCGTGGATGTCTTGCCGCCGGCACTCGTCGAGCCGTTGCGAGGGCTTCACGATCGTGTGCCCTCGCGTCCGCTCGCGAAGCTGCGGACGCACGTCGAGCGCGAGCTCGGAAGACCGATCGAAGAGGTATTCGCGGAGATCGAGCCCGAGGCGATGGCCGCCGCGTCGCTCGCGCAGGTTCATCGCGCGAAGCTGAAGGACGGCACCCTCGTCGCGGTCAAGATCCAGTACCCCGAGGCGAAGCGGCTGTTCCCGATCGACATGGCCTCGATGCGGCGTGCCGTGCGCGTCGCCCGGTGGCTCAATCGCGCGCTCGACCTGCGGCCGGTCGCGAAGGAGCTGCAGGAGTTCGTGACGCTCGAGCTCGAGTTCTCGCGCGAGGCTCGCTCCACCGAGCGTGTGCGCGCGAACGTCGCGGACGATCCCACGGTAGCCGTCCCGCGCGTGTACACCGAGCTATCGACGAACCGACTGCTCGTCCTCGAGTTCCTCCACGGCACACCGCTCAGCAAGATCGACGTGCTGCGCGAGCGCGGCACCGATCTGCGCGCCACCGCACGGAAGGTCGCCGAGCTCTACGCGCGCATGATCTTCAAGGACGGCTTCTTCCACGGCGATCCACATCCGGGGAACATCCTCGTGCTCGACGACGGCCGGCTCGGCCTCCTCGACTTCGGTCTCGCGAAGGAGCTGCCCGAGGGCTTCGCGGCCTCCGCGGGCGCGATGATCGCAGGCGCGATGAGCGGCGATAACGCACGCGCGGTGGCCGCCGCTCGAAAGATCGGCTTCGTGATCCCCGACGAGCGGGCCGCCGTGCTCACCGGGATGGTGCGCATGCTGATGGGCGACTACCGCGATGCGAGCAAGCTCCTCGAGGGACTGACCGCGGGAGAGCTCGAGATCCCGACGCACTTCACGCTGATCGGACGGGTCATGGTGATCCTGAGCGGCCTCTCACACTCGCTGGTCCCCAACGAGCGGATCATCGGCGGCGCACTGGTCACCGCCCTCGCGCCGCACCTCATGGTCGCGCGCGCGTGATTGACCGTTGACGCGCCGCAGCGGCCGTTGTACCTCGTCGCCTTCATTAGTTTTGCCTGGAGGCGACGTGGAGTCCTTGCGTGTCGTTCTGATGCTCGTGTTCGTGGCGGCCGCCTGCGGTCCCGCGCCGGATAGCAACAACAACAACGGCGAGACGCCGATGCCCGACGCCAGCGGTGGTGGTGGCGGTGGTGGTGACGCCGGGACGGATAGCGGCGGCGGAACGACGGGCACCGCGCCCGGCGGCACGTGCTCGTGCGACGCGGACTGCGCCGACGATGGCGGCAACCAGGGCGTCTGCATCTACGGCGTGTGCATGACGAAGGCGACCGGGGCGTGCGCGTCGGCTGGCTCGCAGGGCGAGTGCCCGACGGGCTCTCGATGCTGGACGCTCGACGGTAGCAGCGTCGGTCCGCTGTGCTGGCCCGATTGCTCGGCGCACACCTGCAGCGGCACGTGCGACAGCGATGGCTCGTGCGCGCCGGCTGCGCAGGGCAACTGTGACGTGACGTGCGGCTCGGCGTGCTCGTGCACGATGGACGCGCAGTGCGGCAACGGCATGCAGTGCGTGCAGGGCGATTGCGTACCCGACATGATGACCGGCGGCGGTCCCGGCCCGGGCCCCGGCCCGACGTGCACGGGTCTCCCGGTGCGTGACTGCACCGGCACCGGCTGCGGCACGCTCGTGACCTTCAGCCCGCGCACGAATGCAGCATGGGACGACTACCCGCTCAACGGCGAGACCGCGTCGAACCAGTACCGGAGCTACCTGCGCAAGGATCTGATGATGCTCGTCTCGTACGCGACCTCGGTCGTCGCGTGCAAGGCGCAGGGCTGGACCTCCGGCATCGGCGGCGCGCTCGGCCTCGGCGACATGAGCGAGGCGAACGGCGCGATCCCCGGAGCGTCGATCGGCAGCCCCGGTCACCCGCCCGGTACGCACACCAACGGCTTCGACATCGACCTCGCGTACTACCAGGCCGGCACCGCGAACAACCGGCTGCGCGCGATCTGCCCGTACACCTCGAACGGTCAGGATCAGAGCCACTGCGTCGGCGCTCCAACCACGCTCGACGTCTGGCGCCACGCGCTGTTCCTTGGCACGATCTTCGAGAGCCCGCGCACGCGCGTCGTCGGTGTCGACGGCAAGGCCGGCCCGATGCTGATCGCAGCGATCGATCAGCTCTGCGACGACGGCTGGCTGTCGGCAACCGCGTGCAACAACATCGCGCTCGCCTACGAGACCACGAACATGGGCAATGGCTGGTACTACCACCACCATCACCACTCGCACATCAGCCTCAAGCCGGCGTCGTTCCTCTCGAACGGCTTCTGCCTCGGTGACTGCGCGAACACGGGCAAGGCCCTGCCCGGCCGCGATCTGCGCGTGCACCGCGTTCGCGCGCAGTAGCGCGGGTCAGAACGCGGCGGTCGCGCCGAGCATGAACATGATGTAGCGCGACTCGTAGGTGCCCTGGTTGACCGGCGCCTGGAGCTGCTGATCGGGAACGAGCAGCGGGTTGATCGGATCGGGGCCCTGACGCTCGTCGAGGGGAGCGTTCATGCCATCGCGGTTGCAACCGAGCTGCGAGGGCTGCGACGAGATCGGATTGCAGTCGCCGGGATTGTTGTTATCCGGCTCGAGCACCACGCCGAAACCCGCATCGAACTGGAACCGGCCCGTGCGGTAGCCCGCGCCCGCCGTGAGCGTCGTGCGCGACGAGCCATCGATGTCGGAGCGAAACCAGCCGTCCTTCGCTGCCGCCGTGTCGTAGCCGATGCCGCCGCGCGCGATCAGCGTGTTCGCGCCCATCGGGAATCGCCAGCTGCCGCCGAGCCGCGCGTTGAACACGTCCTGGAAGCCGTGGCGCACGACGTTCTGCTTGATCGCAAACCCGCCGCCGCCCGCCGTCACGATCTCCGAGTCGATCTTCACGCGGTAATCGGTCGAGGCCTCTGCGCCCCAGTTCTCCCAGCCGACGTTGAGCTCGATGTCACCGCGCTCCTTGCTGTCCGCGCCGAGGAACTTGTAGCGGCCGCCGAGCGACGCGCTGCGCGGGAGCTCGGCGGTGATGCACGCCTTGAACGCGCCGACCACACCGCCGGGGGCGCAGAGCGCGGCGTCGTCCGGAAGCGGCACGACCATCACCGGGATCCCCGACGAGCCCGACCGCGCGCCGAGCGTCGTGTTCGCGGTGCCCTTCGCGTTGATGTGGATCTCGGAGTTGTAGTTGCCGGCGATCTCGATCGCCGGCGTGGGGCGGAACGCGAAGCCGGCGCCATACGACGGGACGAAGTTGTCCTTGCCCGACACCTCGAGCAGACCGTCGCCGCCCACGTCCTCGACGACGTTGCCCGGGGCGGACCACACGTGGACCGACGAGCTCACGTTCGAGAACCCCCAGCCGAAGCGCGCGCCGACGTCGAGGTTTGGAAGGATGCGATAGCTCGCCGCGATCGTCGGCATGAGCAGCAGCGCCTTGCGCTTGACGATGTCGTAGCGGCCCGGGCTCGGCAGCTCGTTGGGGTCGTTGTTGACCTGATACTTCTTGCAGCCGCCGCCCGGCTGGTGCGTGCACAGGTCGCGGAACGGATAGGAGTTCGGCGCGTAGATCCCCGCTGCGAGCCGGAGGTTCGGCACGCGGCCGCCGAGATCGGTTGTCACCGCGATGACGGGGATCGGCTGGAATCCGCCGATGCCGAGCGGAGCGCTCGAGTCGTCCTCGACGAGCGGGTACGGCGAACCCTCGTACGGCAGGTCGACGTTCGGGATGTCGTCGTACGTGCCGCGCCGCTGGAACGACATCGCGTAGTCGATGATCGCCATCGACAGCGTGATGGTCGTGCCCTCGGACTTCGCGAGACCGGCGGGATTGAGGCCGATCGCCTCGCCGTTGTCGGCCGAAGCGACCGCAGCGCCTGCACGCGACGTCGAGATCGCGCCGGAGCCCGGGAGGTACATACCTCCGGCATGCGCGGCGCTGCCGAAGCACACCAGGACGGCAAATGGCACCATTCCACCTTTGGACATGGTGCCGAACCTACCGCGTAACGAGCGCTAGCGGCGGTAGTCGGGGCGGTCGCGATAACCGTCGCGGTCGCGATAGCCGTCGCGGTCGCGATAGCCATCGCCGTCACGATAACCGTCGCCATCGCGGTAGCCGACGTTCACGCGCTGGAGATTCCAGGCGCCGGCGTTATCGCGGCTCGCAAACGTCCCCCACGTACCGGCGATCTCCCGGCCGCGCCGGAAGTTGTTCAGGTACCAGACGCCGTGTCCCTCGCTGCCGGCCTGCTTCCAGCGGTAGTAGATGGCGTTGCCGCGGATGCGCCCCTTGATCACGCCGCCGCCGCCGATCTCGTAGGTACCGCTGACGCGGTTTCCGTTCTGCGTCAGGTACACGCGGCCGTACTTGCTGTCGTAGGTGCCGCTGATGTCGTACATCGCACGACGGACATAACGGTCATCGCGGTCGAACTGCATATCCTCGTCGAACCGGACGTAGCCGCGCGGCGGGTTGCGGTCGCGGTCGCGAACGATCACAGGCGGCGGCGTCGGGTTGCCGAGCTGGACCGTTACGCCACCGCGGAAGGTCGGCTCGGCGACCACCGAGGACGAGGCCCCGAGAACGACGCAGGTGATGAGTGCTTTTAGTCTAGTCATCATGAGCAAAGGATTTGCAGCGACCGGGCCAACCCCCCGCTAACGCGTTGCCAGCGGATCCGGGCACTCCCGTATCAGGGCGTTCACACATTCGGCTCGCATAATGGGGCTCGGCATCACGCTGATGCGCGCCTGTGCCCCGGCATTAGTACCGGCGGCGGTAGTTGTCATCGCGGCGATAGTCGTCGCGATAGTCGTCGCGATAAGGGTCGCGGTAGGCGTCGCGATAACCGACGCGGACCGGTTGAAGGGTCCAGTTGCCGCCGTTGGTGCGGCTGTCATACGCGCCCCACGTTCCCGCGAGCACCGTGCTGCGGCGACCGCCGCGGATATAGAACACGCCCTTGCCCTCGTTATCGCCCTGGCGCCAGCGGAAGTGCACGGCGCCGTTGCGGATGCGGCCCTTGAACATCGCCGGACCCGACGCGTTCTGGTAGGTGCCGACGATACGATTGCCGTCCTGCTGGATCGTCACGCGGCCGTACTGGCTGTCATAGACACCGCTGACGTCGCGGTACACGCGGACACGATCGTCGCGGTCGTACCGGGGATCGTACGCGTCGTAGTCGACGTAGCCGCGTGGCGGCGTGGCGTCGCGGACGACGACGGGCTGCGGGTCGCCGAGCTGGATCGTGATGCCACCGCGGACAGTCGGCTCTGCAACCGCAACCGTCGAGGTCCCGAGGATGGCGACAGTAAGGAGAGCTTTGAGTCTGGTCATAGTGAACAGAAATCGTGCAGCGCCCGGGCCAAGGCCGATCGGAATCGACCTGATGCGCGGATGCGCTCGGCTAGCCTTGATGGTGATCAACGTAGGCCTTTGCGGATTCACCATGAGCGCGCTGCGCTACCCGTCGTACTTCCGCGTCGTCGAGGTGCAGCAGACCTTCTATCAACCTCCGACTGCGAACGTGATCACGCGCTGGCGCACGCAGATGCCCGCGTCATTCGAATTCACGGTGAAGGCGTGGATGCTGATCACGCACCTCGCGAAGAGCCCGACGTATCGACCGATCTGATCTACTACCGGCTGCATGGCATCACCGGTGCCCGGCATGTCTACTCGGAGGCCGAGCTCCGGCGGCTCGCTTCCATGCTCCGGAGCGACGTCGATGCCTACATCATGTTCAACAACATGCCCCGCGTTGGCGATGCGGAGCGCTTCAAGCTGCTGCTCGGAAGGCAGACAATGGCCGCCTGATCGCGCAAACATCGCGGGATGATTCCCATCGAACAATATGCGGACCTCTGCGCGCTGATGGCTGACACCGGCGGCGACGTCAACAAAGAGAATGCGATCGCGGCGGCACACGGCGTGAGCCCGGAGCTGTGGCACGCGTCGAAGACCGGATACACCGCGAAGATGAGCGACCCGAACGACATGGGCCGCACCGCGATGGCCTTCATGCCGCTCTACAGCGCCGCACAGGCTCGTGCGCGCGGCGGCAAGGAGCCCTGCACGCTCGAGTTCTACACGAAGGTCCACGCCGAGATGGCGTTCATGAAGGACCCGATGGGGAACAAGATGAACCACCACCTCGTGCTCGCGCAGAACGGGACGCACCATCAGGCGTGGCTCGAGTGCGAAGGCTACTGGACCCCGATTGTCGGAGCGCCGGAGATCCTCGGGCAGCCAAACCCGAAGTTCAATCCCGAGCTCGCGCAGAAGTTCCGCGTGCTGATGCAGCAGGAGTCGGATCGGATCAACGGCATTAGCCGCTGATCAGGGCGCGGATGGTGCCAGGCCGGCAGCCTCGGCCTCGGCTTCCTCGCGCTTCTTCTTGAGCTCTTTCTCCCGCTTGCGGATCTTCACGCGCTCGATCGCCTCCTTGTCGTAGTCGAACACCGGCGGATCGGGGTGCGCGGCATCGTGCACGCGCACGATCATGGACTGCGGTACTGCGACCTCGAGCTCGTTCCACCCGGCCGGCATCACGGGCTCGGTCCACTCGTAGACCCACTTCGCGTCGGCCGGCGAGAGGTTCACGCACCCGTGGCTCTTCGGCGTGCCGAACGAGTCGTGCCAGTACGCTGCGTGAAAGTAGAGGCCGCTGCGGAAGCGAGTCGCCCATGGGACCTCGGAGACCTCGTAGTGCGACGCCTCGCGCTCCTCGGCGGCCATCTTCGTGATCGCGGTCTTCGAGCGGATGCGATAGAGCGCCGGCGGCGTGTCCTTCTTGCGCCGGCCCGACGAGAACAGCGTGGCGAACACGGGAGTGTCGCCTTGGTAGGCGATCATGACCTGCTCGTCGCGATCGAGATCGATCCACTTCGGGTGGGCGGCCTCGACGGCGGGCTTCGGCCGCTTGCGCGCGATGCGAACGCTGGTGCGCTCGAGCCACTTCCCGTCGCCTACACGCACGAAGCCCGCGGCCTCCTCGAGCACGGGCACGATCTCGCGATGCTTGAACGACCCGGCCTCCGCACCTTTCTTGTCGGCGGTCGCACGCGCGGTGACCGTGCCGCGGTTCGTCGCGATCACGTACGCGAACGGCCACGCGGGCGGCGGATTCTTCACGAGGTCCACACCGGCGAACGTCGACGGCCAGTGCTTGTAGAGCTCCGACGCGACCACCAGACCAACGCTCGTCTTCGCGTAGACCACGCCGTCGATTTCGACGGTCTCCTTGTCCTTCGTGACCATGTATGTCGACTCGATCTTCGGCTCGGGGCGCGAGATGTTCGCGCGCACGTCGTCCTCGGTCGCGTAGCGCTTCGCACCCTTCTTGATGCCGTAGTAGTCCTGCGGCAACAGACGCCCCGACGGGATCTCCGGCTGGACATCAGCCTCGGGCGGCAGCGCGCTCGGCTTCACGTAGCGCCCGCAGATCCAGCCGCGCGGTGTAGCGGCGAGCCACACCTTGCAGCGCTTGTCGCCGTCGATGCTCTCCCCGACCGGAAGTCGCGTGCCGATGATGATCTTTCCGAGCGGCTCCGACTTCTCGTCGGGCGTCGCGTACACGTGCGCCGAGCTTCGCAGCGCGATCGAGGTCGTACCCGCCGGCCACGCGAGCCGTGCGATCGTCGCGGCGTTCGGTGGAGCCGGGGCCACGGTGACGGGAGGCGGTGCCGGCGGAGTGGCCGTGGCCGCAGGCGGGGCCTCGGCCTCCGGGGCGGGTGAAGGCGCGGCCGGTGCGGGGGTCGCGTGCGGCTGGTAGGGAACGTCGAGATCACGCGGAGCCTGCGCCCGCCCGCGGTCGCCGGAGCCGCAGGACGCTATCAGCAGGAGGATTCCGAGCCGGATCACATCTCCATTTTGGCACACTGTTCGGATAACGTGAGCGTGATGAGCTTGCTTCGAACGATCGGCTGGGCATCCACGGGGTTCGCCGCGGCGCACGTGCTCGAGTCCGCGTGGCATCGCTTCACCGCGCACGGCAAGCGCCCGGATCCGACGCGTACCGGGCACCTCGAGCACCATCGCAAGGCGGCCGATCCGGTCGACGTCCCGAGCGAGATCCGCGACAACGCTGCTCGCGTCGGCAAGACCTTGCTCGGGCTGAACCTCGTCCTCGCGCCCCTTCTCGGGCTGCGTCGAACCGTCGCGTTCAGCGTCGGCCTCACCGCCGGCCTCGTCGCCGTGAACTACTACCACGCGCGCATGCACCGACGAGCTCCGCGCGGCCGCTACGAGGAGTGGATGTGGCGGTTCCACTGGCACCACCACGCCGCCGACGCGCGTGTGAACTTCGGCCTGACGAACCCGTTGCTCGACTTCGCGCTCGGCACCGCCGTGGTGCCGGCGGAGGTGACGCTCCACCCCAACCTCGTCCCTGCATGGCTGCGCGCGGCCGGCGGTTCGTTCGCCGGCATCCGTACCGCTTCGCCGACGTGAGCTAGCTCGGAGCGAGACGAACTAGATCGTACCCGTCGTGCTCGGCGACCGACAGCGTATAGGAGCCGCTCGCGAGCTGCGCCGTGATGACGCCGCCCTCGCTGTCCGCGCGCAGACGCTTGAGGTCAGCACTTCCCGACACGCCCGCATCGAACACCACGAACGTTCCGGAGGGAAGGTCCAGCTTGGAGCGCAGGCGCTTCCAGGTCTTTGCGGGAACCGCCGTCGCGATCGCCTGTGCGGCCTTCTCCGACGCGAAGTGAGCGCCACCGCGTACGAACACCCCGCCGTTCTGCGCCGGGATCCACGCCGTGAACAGGTCCATCTCGAGCGCGAGGTTCTTCGCCTTGCCGCGGCGCTGCACCACGACCCCGCCGTACTCGCTCTTCCAGTGCTCTGCGTTCTCCCACTTCTGCCAGTCGCCGTCCCACAGCTCAGCATCCTCGATCGCCGAGCCGATGAACGCGGAGCCATACTCCGACACGATCTGCTGGAACTTGGCCCTCGCGGGTTTCTTCGTCACACGCGCGGCTGACTTCTTCGCGGCGGCCTGTGCGTAGCCTTTCCGGGTCTTCTCCGCGACGAGCTTCTCGACCTCTGCCTTCGCCGCTGCGCTGCTCTTGCACGCCTTCGTCTTGGACTGCCCGCTGGTTCCGATCCGGCCGAACGTCACCGTGAACGAAGCCCCGTCGACGCTCACCTCCCAGAACTTGCTCGATCGTCCCTCGACCAGCTCGAACCGTCGCTTTGCCATGCGCGCAGCATACTCGCAGTGCTCAGCAGCCGGCGGGCTTCCACATCAGATCGAGGGCCCCGTAGGTCGCGGTGTACATCTGCACGCCGGTGACCGAGGGCTTCGGCGCGCAGAACGATCCATACGTGATGTAGCTGCACATTGGATTGGAGTTGTGCGTGCAGTCGTAGTCCTGGTCGAATTCGAACGCGAGCGGGTCGACGAGCATCATCAGATCCGGACGGCCCAGCGGAGACGTCGCCGCGGCCGACATCGTGTCCTTGAAGTACTGGACCTGGCCGCGCGGATCGCCGCCCTCGGTCTCGTTCGACTGATCGAACGGCTCGTGCGGCCCGCCGAGATCATGCGAGTTGCGCCAGTAGCTGGTGGTGACCACATCGCGAATCGTCCTCGCCGTTGCCGGGCCGCCCTTTGCCGTGAACGCCGTGCGCAGGTCGGCGTGGAGCACCGGGTCGATCGACATCATCATCCGGTTGCCGGATCCGCCGCACCTGCCGGGGTTCGTCATCGTCGTGCCAGAGCCCCCGGTGAGCCAGTACAGCTTCGTGACGTGATCGAGCATCGTGGATCCGTCGCGGCCGAGCTTCGAGCCCTCGAGCCGAGCGGTCAGCGTGATGAACACGGCCTTCGCCGAGGGCTGCAGGCGCGCCCAGAGCGAGCAGACATCGGTGAGCTGCGCGCCATCGAGGCCGTTCGTCGTCGGGCCCGGGTGCTGCTTCAACCACTCGAGATACGTGCCGAGGAGGCGATCGCGCGGCGCGGTTACGGCCGACGGCCCATCGACGTGCGCATCACTACCGCCGCCGACGGGCGCATCGACGTCAGCTCCCGAGCTCGACGATGACGAGCCACATGCGGCAAGCGCGAACACCACGAGCCCTGCCCTCATGCGGCGAATTCTACAAACAGCGCACGCGGACCGGCTGCGAAGAGTTGTGGCGCCCGAGTAACAAATCTAATGACGTGTCGCGCCAACGACGCGCATCGCGGCCGGCGCCGATGCATTCGGATCGCCGTTGTTCGCCCGCGAAGCATCCGCCTCGACGTCGAGCGGCATCGCATCGACGCTGACGACATGCATGCCGAGGAGGCGGCGCTCGAAGCGGCGAGCCATCGACTCGAGGATTGCCCACTGCTCGTACGGGATGTCGAGCCGCATCATCTCCTGGTAGAGGTTGCGGAAGCGCATCACGGTCTCCGCTGCGTCGTCGGCGCCGCGGGCGTCGAGGATCTTGTTCAACAGCTGCAGCTCGTCCTGCACGTGCTTCGCGTCCTCGTGCTCGACAAGGTACGCGTGCGAATCGAGCTTCGTCCGCGAGAACATGGCGCGGATGTGCGCGAGCTTCGCGGACTTGCCACGCATCAGCATGTCGCCGGGGTAGAGGTACATCTGCACGCCATCCGAGGTGACCCGGCGAAGCTTGTCACCGACGAATGCCGAGACGGCTCCCTTCGCCATCGTCCGCATGATCGTCGTGGCGATCACCATGTATCCCGGCACGTCATCGACCTTCGGTGGGAAGCCCGCACGGCCGCTTGCCTCCGCGAGCGCGGCCAGCACGTCCTCGTACTCGCCCTGCTGCGGCTGCAGGTAGACGTGCTCCTCGGACCAGCCACGGACGAGCGACGCGACCTTCACGATCGGCACGGTGATCAGCACGACCACGGTGGCCGCGAAGAAGCCGAGCGCGAGTGGATAGCCGTGCAGCATCGCCGACAGCTTGTTTCCCTTCGCGTTCGGCGCGGCGAAGTGAACGAGCAGGCCCACGATCATCGGCGTGATCACGGCGAGCCCGATCCAGATCCCCCGCATCGCTGTCTCGCCGATCCAGTCGTGCAGCGGTGCCATCGCGATCGCCCAGTTCGCGAGCTTCGGATAGAACGTACCGACCACGAAGAACGGCCAGGCCAGTGACAGGACCAGCGCTCCGGTCACCAGCAGGTTCTGTTTACGGGGAAGCTTTCCAAACAGCGCGCTGACCGACCATCCAAAGACGGCCTGCACGATGTCTCCGGCCTTGCGGGACAGAAAGCTGAACAGGAAGGTGATGATCGCCACGAGGTGGTTCAGTGCACCGCGTGTGCCTGTGCCGCGCGCGCAGAGCCACCGCCATGCGTAGGATTCCACTACGAGCTTTTCGGAAAACCGAGCGCCAGCGAAGCAGCGTTGAGAAACCGCGCGGCTACTTTCGCTCCACGTCGAAGCTGACCTCGAGTGTGGGCTTGTCCGCGGGTACCTCGATCGTGCGGCACACGAACGGGCTCTGCTCCTTCTCGCGCGTGGCTGCGTCGACGCACATCGTGTGCGTCCCCGGCGCGACGTCATGGAACTGCGCGGGCCGGTCAGCATCCTGCCCACCGAGTAGAAAATTCAGGACCGCACCCGAGCGCGCGCGCTTCTTCAGCTCGGCTTGGTCCAGCTTCTCGGTGCCCGGATAGAAGAAGTACTCCACGGTCCAGAGTCCCGGCCGAAACGCCGAGGCGATCACGAGCACGCCGGTCTTCAGCTCGAGCGCCACCTCGGTCGGCGCACCGCTCTTCACCGTCACGTCGCGCACCAGCGGTGGGCTCGTGCCACCCGCGAACATCTGCGCCGACTGCACCGAGATCTTGTAGCCGCCGGGCGGCAGCAGCGGCACGCGCAGCTCACCGCTCGCGTCGGTCTTCAGCCCGAGCCGCAAGCCACCGCCTGCCGGCGTGATGCTGACCTCCGCCTCGCGCCCCGCCGCGCCCTGCGTCACGCGTAGAGCGAGGGCGCCAGGGCGCGGCACTCGAAGGTTCACCGTCGCGTCCGCACGTCCCGCGGGGACCGACGCCACGGCGGACCAGCCGCGCGCGTGCAGTGCGACCGCGGAGGACGCGACCTCCTCGTGGCTCGCGACGACGAACGTTCCATCGGCTGCGCTGACCGCGCCTTGCTCGCCGAACAGCGAGCCCATGTGCGCATCGAGGCGCGAGCCGACAACCACCACCGCACCCGCGATCGGTGCCCCCGTGTCATCGGTGACGCGGCCGCGGACCTTTCGCTCGAACGTGGGCGCCGCCGGCTGCTCCCACAGGTACGTCGGAGAGACGCCGCCCTCCAGGTTCACGGCGACGCTCGTCGGAGCGAGCACCGTCAGCTCGTACGCGCCCGCCTTCGCAGGTGGCGCGAGCCCTCCGATCGCGATCCCCGGCTGATCCGCGGACCCCTTCGGCAGCTCGGGCGGAACGTCGACGAGGATCGCTCCCGCCTTGCTCGCTGCGGAGCCGGAGCGTCCGGACTCGCGCGCGGCGGATTCGCCTCCGCCCGCGGGCGCCGCATCGCTCGAACCACCCCGCGCGACCGCGACGACACCCGCAATCATTCCCGCGAGACACACCGCTCCACCGACCTTGATCAACATGCTCGTTCCCTTTCCTCCGGTCGCCGCTGCCGCGGCGCCACTCCTTGTTGCGATGATCGCGAGCACCGCCGCAGCTGCCGCAGCGGCCGGGCGCCGCTTGCGTCCCTGGCGCTCGAGCGGCGGCGCCAGCTCGGCGCGCAACAGCCCGCGCGCCCGCGAGATCCGCTTCTGCGCTGCTTCCTCGGTGATGCCGAGCGTCGCCGCGACCTGCGCGATCGACTGCTGCTCCCAGTAGAAGAGCACGAGCACCTCGCGATGCTCCTCCGGTACCTCCGCCAGCGCCGCGTGCAGCTCGGCCTGTGCTTCGCGCTCGACCGCGCCCTCGATGACGTTCGGCACTGCATCCACCGCTTCGATCACGTCGCCACCCACCTCGCGGCGCCTCGCGCGCAGCGCGTTGCGTCCCTGGTTCCGCGCGATGCCGCACAACCACGGCCGCACGCGGCTGGGATCGCGAAGCCGGTCGCGCGAGCCCCACGCCGCGATGAACGTCTCCTGCGCGATGTCCTCGCTCAGCGCGAGGTCACGCGTGGTCGCGTACGCGACGGCGACGACCGCACCATAGTGCTGCTCGACCAACCGGCCCAGCTCCTCGAGATCCTCGGGCATTCACCATCTAGTAACCCGAGCCGCCGAAACCAGACACGGAATCATCGACCTCGCGAAGCCCGCGAGATCAGGTGGATTCCGGCTCGACGATGCCCTTCTCTTGCAGCCGGCGGCAGATGAGGCCGCAGACGATCGCCCACGCGAGCCCGAGCATCCAGCCGCCGAGCACGTCGGTCGGGAAGTGCACGCCCATGTAGACGCGGGTGAAGCCGATCACGAGCGCGAGCATGGCGGCCGTGATGAACACGAACAGCTTCAGCTTGCGCTCCTTGAAGGTCATCGAGAGCAAGAGGCCAAGCGTTGGATAGATCGCGGAGGCGATCAGGGAGTGGCCGCTCGGGAACGATAGACTGCTCACGTCGGTCAGATGCGGCACGATGTTCGGGCGCTCGCGGCCGAACAGATCCTTGAGCACCCAGATCGCGACCGCGGTGCCGACCCCGCAGGCGATCACCACGATCGCCTGGTTGCGGCGCTTCACGAGGATCAGGAACAGACTCGCGATGATCACGATGAGCGTCGCGATGGTGCTCGAGCCGAGGGCCGACAGGTTGACGACGACGCCCTTCAAGAACATTCCGCCGAGCGGCTCACCATCGGGCGTGCGCAGCACCCGCAGGATCACGTGGTCGAAGGCGTCGGTCTCCGTCTCCATGACGTTGCTGGCCAGCGCTGCGAAGCCGAGCACGAGCCCGAGCGCTATCGCGATCCCGATCACCAGGACGCGATCGGTCCGCCACAAGCGCTTCGCGGTCTCTGCAATCACGGGTGGAGCCTAGACCGAGTTCGCGCGCTGGAGGAGTCTCAGGCTCGGGCCGCGTACGTAAATTTACGCACGCGCACAGATCTGCGCTTGCACGAGGTGATGGCGGTGCTTGCCTACACGAACAGCACGAGCAAACCGGGCAAGAGTCATGGCCGCAAGTGAGCGGGCACACGGAGCCCGCGGGTGGGCTAAACCGCCCGCGACACGTCTGATCGTCGACGATCCTCGTCGGAGGAGGCGGGCACGAGACGTGCGTTACGATCAGCGATGAAGACCCCGCCGAGCTCCGAGACGCCCCCGGTCGACGTGAGTCAGATCGAAGAGGCTCCGCGCAACATCAACAGTGTGGATGCCGGCGCGGGGCAACCCATGGTTGCACGTCTCATGGCGCGCAAGGCCGAGCTCGAGACGATCCTTGCGGGCCTTGCGGAGGATGACAGGGGAACCCGGAGCGATATCGAAGGAGCGCTCGCGCACCTCGTCTTGCTGACGTGTGGCAATCTCGAAGATGTTCCGAAGCTGGTCATCGTAGACATGAGTCGCTGGCTCGAGCGCACGAGGCATCTCGGCGAACGGGCCTGAGACGCGCGCATGCGCACACACACTTTGCTCCTGGCGCCACCGACTGCACGCGTATAGTGGTGATGTATTGACTTCCCTCCTCGTCGTCGACCACGACCTCGAATTCGCTGACCTCGTGCGCGATGGTCTGCGAGATCGGAACTACGCGGCCGAAGCGGTGCAGTCGGCGACCGCGGCACTCGCGTATCTGGAGCGCAACCCGGTCGACATCGTGGTCGCCCACATCCACCTCCGCGATGTGTCGGGGCTCGAGCTCGTGGCGCGTCTGCGCGATCGTCAGCAGGAGACGCTGGGGATCGTCATCACCTCGCAGGGAAGCCTCGAGACGGCGGTCGACGCGATTCGCGCCGGCGCGTACGACTTCATCTGCAAGCCCGTGACGCTCGCGGTCCTCGAAGTGGCGGTCGAGCGCGCCGTCGCGCACCTGGCGCTCCGCCGAGAGGTCTCTCGACTTCGCGTTGCTGTCGCAGCGGGGAATCCGATCGACACGATCCTGGGCGGCAGCCCGGAGATCTGTGCGGTGACCGCCATGATCCGGCGTGTCGCCGAGAGCCCGACGACGGTGCTCGTCACCGGCGAGAGCGGCACCGGGAAGGAGCTGGTCGCGCGGGCGATCCACGATCTCTCGGAGAGGCGCCACGAGCCCTTCGTCGCGATCAATTGCGGCGCGCTGCCCCCTGCGCTGCTCGAGAGCGAGCTCTTCGGTCATGTCCGCGGCGCGTTCACGGATGCGCGGCAAAACCGTCACGGCCTGTTCGTTCAGGCTGGTAACGGGACCCTGTTCCTCGACGAGATCGGTGAGATGCCGATCGAGATGCAGGTGAAGCTCTTGCGCGTCCTGCAGGAGCGCAAGGTGCGCCCGATCGGTAGCGACGCCGAGGTCACGTTCGGTGCGCGACTGGTCGCGGCGACCAACCGCGACCTGCAGACTGCGATCACGGAGCAGCGCTTCCGCGAGGATCTGTACCACCGCATCAACGTGGTCCCGATCCACGTGCCGCCGCTCCGCTCTCGGCCCGGCGACCTGCGGATCCTCGCGCGCCACTTCATCCAGCAGATCTGCGCGCGGAGCGGCAAGCCGCTCGTGACGTTGGCCGAGGATGCCATGCGCAAGCTGGTCGCCTATGACTGGCCGGGCAACGTCCGCGAGCTGCAGAACTGCATCGAGCGAATGCTGGCTCTCCGAGAGTCAACCGTGCTGACCGAGCAGGATCTGCCCCCGACGATCCGCGACTACACCGCGCGACCCACGATGACGGCCACGGGTCGGCCCGACGAGCTGCTCACACTGGACGCGCTCGAGCGCCGCTACATTCGCCAGGTGCTCGAGCTGACGCAGAACAACAAGACCGACGCTGCACGGATCCTCGGCATCGATCGCCGTTCGCTGTATCGCCGGCTCCAGGACGATTCGACCGCAACGACCAGCGGTGGCGGCTCGTCGTCCGCGGACAACTAACCTTGGTCGACGCGCTCGGGCAGAACGACTCGGAACGTTGTTCCCGACGCCGCTGACTCCGCCGTGACACTGCCGCCGTGCGCACGGACAATCTCGCGAACGATGTAAAGACCGAGCCCCAGACCGCCACCCGTCGGCGCGTCGGATCCGCGCCGGTAAGGCTCGAAGAAGGTCTCGAGCTCCGCCGGTGGAATCGGACCCTCGCGAACCTCGTTGTGGACCGTGATCGTCGTCGTGCCCTCCGACTGAGACATCACGATGCTGATCGGTCCGCCTTCGAGGCCATGGCGTACGGCATTGCTCAGCAGACTCGCGGCGACCTGATTGAGCCGGTCCGGGTCCCATACGCCTTTGAGCTCGGAGGCGCCCAGCAGTGCGAACTGGTTGCGGGGGGCGGTCCTAGCCAGATCCGCGATCGCGGACTCGATCAGCGGCGAGAGCCGGGTTCTGCAGCGTGCGAGCGGGATGCCCCCACCCAGCCTTGCTCGCGTCATGTCGAGCAACTGATCGACCATGACGGTCATGCGCTTGGCGAACGACACCATCCGCGTGACCGTGTCGGCAACCGACGGATCGTCCTTGTGCTTGCCGACGAGGATCTCGGCCCCGATCATGATCGCAGCGAGTGGAGCGCGCAGGTCATGACCGACGACACCGAGCATGTCGCGCTGGAACTGCGCCGTTCGTTCATGCTCTGCCTGCAGGCTTCGACGCTGCTCGTCCAGCTCGCGCGCGGCGTCGGCAGCGAGGCTCGCGTAGGCGATGCACGTCTCGATCGTGGAGATGTCCTCCGCGTCAAACGCAGGTCCGCTCGAACGCGCGACGGTGACGGTTCCGCGCAGCAGCCTGCCGCTCGTTAGCGACAGTGTCATGCGGTGACTGGAGATCGTCGGCGTTCCTTCGCCCTCGCCCTCGGGGGTCAACGCGACCGAGCACTCGTCGCACAGCTCCGGTGTGAGAGCGCCGACCAGCACGCTGAAGATCTTGTCCAGGTCGTAACGAGCGCCGAACAGCGACTGCGCGAGGCCTTGGATGACCCTCGACCGGCTCTGACCGCGCACGCCCGACACCGAGCGTTCGGTGACCGTGCCTGGGGGCTCGTGCATCCGGCCGACCTACGCACGATATGTGCCCGTCCAGTACCGGGCAAAGAACCCCCGGTGGCGATCGCCCGTGGCCAATCTTGCGAGATTGTGGGCAAACCGTGGGCGCATGTCGCCCACGCCGGTCTCGTCGATGATGGCTGCCTCCACCGTGGCCACCGCGGACCGTGGCGCTACAGAAAACCGGGGTGGCACGCGGCGCGCAGGGTTCGCGGCAATGCACATCCTCTACATGCTCCTGATCGGTCTCGTCGTCGGTGCGCTCGCGAAGTTCGTGATGCCCGGTCGGGATCCCGGCGGCATCATCATCACCATCCTGATCGGCATCGCCGGCTCGATGCTCGCCGGCTTTATCGGTCGCGAGATGAACTGGTACCACCACGGCCAGCCGGCCGGCTTCATCGCGTCGATTGGCGGCGCGCTCCTGCTGCTGCTGGTGTATCGCCTGGTCGTCCGCGCACGCACCTGAGGACCTCCGGAGTGCCTCGTGGGTCTGCGTAATAGCCCCGAGCTACAGGAGCTACAGGTACAGTCGGGGTCATGGGTACGGGGGACAAACGCGATCCCATCGAGCGCGGATCGACCGATGAGAGTCTTCGCCTGGAGCGTCACAAGACCGATCACGCGCTCGCGAAGAACGCGGATACCCTCGGCCACGCGGCGGCCAGCGTGCTCGGCGACGCACGCGAGAAGGCCGACACCGTGCTCGATGACGCGCGAGCGCGAGAGGACCTCAAGACCTCGAACGACGTGGATCACACCCTCCAGGATCGTCGGGACCTCAGTCGCGCACGAGCCCACGAGGATGCGATCCTGAGCGAGGCCAGGCAGAGCGCGGATGTCCTTGCTCGCAACGAGCGCGGGCAGCAGCAGATCGCCCTCGCGAGGCTGCTCGCCTTCGAGCGCCAGGATACCGATCTGAAGCTCGAGCTCGAACGGATGCGCGCCGATACGCTCCTGACCTCGCGAGAGGACTTCATGGCGATCGTCAGCCATGACCTGCGGAGCTTGCTCGGCGGGATCGCGCTCAGTGCGCAGTGCATGAAGGGCGTCGAGCACAGCCCCGAACCGTTCGAGAGGGTGAAGCTCTACGCCGATCGAATCCAGCGCTTCAGTGCCCGGATGAACCGGCTCATCGGCGACCTGATGGACGTCGCGAGCATCGAGGCGGGCAAGCTCGCTCTCGTGCGGTCGCGGCGCGATGGCGCGCTGCTACTCCGCGACGCGCTGGATGCCTTCGAGGAGGCCGCGACGCAGGACGGCATCCAGCTGTCCACCACATGTATCCACGAGCCCGGTGTTCTCGAGGTCGACCACGACCGCATCCTCCAGGTCCTCACGAACCTCGTGGGCAATGCGCTCAAGTTCACGCCGCGCGGCGGGAAGATCGGGATCGCCGTCGAAACGCGGGAAGGCGTGGTCACATTCTCGGTGCGGGATACCGGCGAGGGCATCGAGCGCGAGCTCCTCGGCAAGATCTTCGATCGCTATTTTCAGTCGCACGACATCGACCGGCGGGGCCTGGGACTCGGACTCTTCATCGCGAAGTCGATCGTCGAAGGCCACGGCGGCACGATCTGGGCGGAGAGCGAGCCTGGCCTTGGCAGCGCGTTCTACTTCACGGTTCCCTCGCCGCCGTGAGACGGTGCGGTCATGAAATTCGGAGCGCGCAATCAGATCGTGGCGACGGTGGGTGCGGTCAAGACCGGTGACGTGATGAGCCAGGTCGAGCTGCAGGTCGATGGCCCGTCGACGATGGCGTCGGTGCTGACCACCGATTCGCTGCAGGATCTAGGGATCAAGCCGGGCGACAAGGTCCGCGTGGTCGTCAAAGCGATCCACGTGCTGATCGTCCGCGACTAGAACTAGCGACGGCGACCCTTCTTCTTCTTTGCCTTCGCCTTCGCACGCTCGGCGGTCTTGGCCTTCGCGGCCTTGCCCTTCGCCTCCTTCGCGCGAGGCTCGGGAGCCGCGACGCGCTCGGAGGTCTTCACCTTCATCGGCCGCGCTCCGGGTGGCTCGAGATACTCGCTCCAATCGACCTTTGGCTTCGCCCGCGCATCGCCGGGGATCCCGACGCCGACGAAGACGACGAGCACGGCAAGCCACAGATGGCGGGAGAGCATCCTTCCTCTCCCAGCATGGGCCGTACCAGCCGCGCGCACGCTCAACCTCGCGAGACTGCGGGGCGCGTCACCGGCGCGGTGAGAGTGGCGGCCCCGACTGGGGATCCCGACCCTCAGCGCCGCGCGAGCAGATAGGTGCGTCGGCTCGGGTGCTCGGCACCTGGATACGGCTCGCGATCCAGACGCGCCTCCAGCGTGAAACCCGCCTCGAGGAGCGCCGCGATGACGGCCTCGGGCGGATGGAACATGAAGTCGAGCGAGGTCGCGCAACCGAACAGCTCGTCGACGTGAACGGTGTCTGTGCCTGCGTGAAACGCGACCGCCGCGAGGCCCCCCGCCGCGAGCACGCGATGCAGCTCGCGAAACGGCGGGCCGAGCTCGTCGCTCCGCAGGTGCACGATCGCGTAGAACGCGACGATGCCGGCGAGCGCTCCGCTCTCGTGCGGTAGGGCGAACATGTCTCCGACGGAGAACGTGATCTGCGGATGCGCAGCACGCGCCTCGCCGATCATCTCGGGCGAGAGATCGATCCCTTCGACGTTCGCACCGAGCGCGGCGAGGTACCGCGTGACGTGCCCCGGCCCACAGCCGATGTCGGCGATCCGGCCACCGGCACAGCGCTCCGCGAACGCATCGAGGAACGCGCGATCGAGCGGCTTACCGGCGAGCTCGTTGCCGAGCTGCTCGCGATACGCGTGCGCGACCGTCGCATAGCCGCTCCGCAGCTGATCAGCGCGTGGATCGCTCACGCGCCGACGGTATCAGGACCCAGCCCGCGGCAGCTTCGCGAGCGCCTCGGCGAGCTCGTGATCACCGCGCGGACGAACGATCCGAGCGACCTCGCGGCCATCCTCGAGGAAGACCAGCGTGGGCCACAGCTTCACGCCGAAGCTCCGGCCCAGGCGCTTGCCGCGCCCGTCCTCGATCTTCAGGTGCTGTAGATCCGAGCGCGCGGCGAGCGCACGCTCGATCAACGGCTGCGCGGCCTGACAGATGCCGCACCAGCCAGCGCCGAACTCCAGCACGACGAAGCCGCTCGATGCGTCCACTTCCTCGCGCGTCGGTTCGGCCGGGAGCATCACATCGATGCAGCGGTGACGCACTTGCCGTCGGCCTGCGCCTGGACAGCCTTCGTGTCCTCGGTGCACTCGGTGCCGATCTGATCGATTTGCGCCTGCTCCGCGTTCTGCAGGCTGGCCCACGCGGTCCTCTGCGTCTCGTACTTGGCCTTGATGCTGTCGCGCATTCCCTGATCGAGCTCGGCGCAATCGACGGCCTTGACCACCACGGTGTGGTACGCGTTGCAGCTCTTCGGCGCCCACGAGGGCAGCGTCGGATCGACGACCTCTTCGGTCTCCCCGGTCGACGCCACGGTGGTGGTCGTGGCGGAGTTGGACTTCTTGGAGCTACCGCAAGCAGCGAGAGCGAGAACGAGGACAGTAGTGAAGAGCTTCATTGCGCGCTGTCGCAAGCACGGACCATGCCGCGCGCAACCTCGCGAGTCTTCACGAGACGTCGCAGGCCAACCGTGCGCCACCGCCTCAGTGGATCAGTGCGAGCACGCTCCGGGCCGACAATTTGAGGTTGGTTTGCTGCTCACTTGCAGACGTAGAGCGAGCGCGGAAGATCGTTCGCATTGCCGTACGCGGTCACGCAGGTCTTGCCGTTGCTGCACGGGACGCCGCCGGGGTGACACAGCTCGTAGTCGAGCGGCGCCTCGCCACACGCGGAAGCGGAGCACGCGAGCATGTAGCCCTGAAGGCCCTCGTCCGGATCGACCGTCGCGTGCGAGCAGCAGCGTTGACCCGACCCGCAGTCCTCGGGACCATCACACGTGATCGTTCCCCACGCGCAGGTGTTCGAGCTGCACTCGCCGTCGTGTTGCGCGCTGTAGTTCGTGAAGCAACAGACCTGCGGCGCGCTACACGTGGCGCTCGGATTGTTCTGGCGATAGCAGCTCACGCTTCCGCCGCTGCCGAGGCTGCCCGCATCGGCGGCGCCCGCGTCCGCGGCAGGCATGCCCGCATCCGGGCGCCGGGGCTTGCGGCGCTCCGCGAAGTCTTCCTCCGCGGTGGGGGCGGTACACGCTCCGAGCGCGAGCAGGGCGGCGATCGGTAGGGTCAGGCTCGACATGCTGAGTCCCCGCTGCAACTGGAAGCCCAGCCAGAACCGCAATCATTCTCGGCATCCCTCGGAGAGCGGCTGCGCGCCCGCGCACGCCCGTGCGTCCTCGGATCAGCGCGCCGCGCGCAGATCGATCGACTCGACCGGGTTGCGATCGCGCATGCAGCGCGCGGAGCTCTTCGAGCACCGAATTCGCAGCGCGGCGACATCGTCGGGCACACGGAACCGCGTGTACGCCTCTTGCGCCGCCTGCGCGCGCGGATCGTTCAGGCCGAGCAGCGCCGTCGCCTGGCTGCGCAGCAGATCGGGTTCGCGCGGATTCAGATCGAGGCCCTTCGTCGCCGCGGCGAGCCCTTCGGCGTAGCGGTCGAGCGCCACCAGCACGCGCGCGTACACGGCCCACGCGGAGGTGTTCTGCGGCGTGCGCTCGGTGCACGCCTTCGCCGGCGCGAGTGCCTCGGCGTACCGGTTCTGCCGCACGTAGACGTCGGCGACGATCGCATCGAGCACCGGCGGCTCGGGTGCCGCCGCGGCCTTCGCCAGCGTGCGCGCCTCTGCGACGAGCTTCAGCACGTCGGAGATCCGCCCCTGCTTCGCCGCGACCCAGCCGAGCTGCACCGTCACCATCGCCTTCGCGCGCGCATCGGGAGCCGCGGCGAGTGCCGCCTCGAGCACGGCCTTCGGCTCGGCCTGGCGCAGGATGATCGTGTGGACGAGCGCCATGCCGTGCTCGTACATCCGCTCCCACGCCGGGCGCTTCGCGGTGCGCTTTGCGCCCCGGCCGACCTCGATCATCGTCTGCGCGACCACCGTGATCGGCTGCGGCTTGCACGGATCGAGATTCACATCGCGCGCACTCCGCGCCCCGGCGACGAATGCCTTGCCCTCCTCGGTCTTGACGATCGCGCACGCGGCCGCCTGCATCGCGAGCGTGCGGCTGCGGTGGCGAAGCCGGGCTGTCACGACGAGCGGCAGCTGCGCCGGCGTCAGGTTCGACGGCACCGCGAAGCCGTAGCGCACCGCCTGTGCATCGCGCGCCGCGATCGTGAAGAACGCGATCTGTGCGCGGAACTTCGAGATCTCGTGCTCGTCGAGCACCTGCCCATCCTCGCCGACGATCAGCGTGCGCAGGACGTGCGTGTCGACATCCTTCGGATCCGCTTCGTGCTGAAGACCGGAGCTCGCGAGCAGCTTCCCGCGGCGATCCGCGACCTCGACCTCGACCCACGTGTCCTGTGCATCGAGGATGCCGCCGGGGAACCGGTGACCCGCGAGCAGATTGCGGATCACGACATCGAGCTCGAGCCGCGTGCCGGGAATCACCGGTGCGGCGTCGGCCGGCAGGTGCCACGCACCCGGCGCACCCGCGGCGACCACGCGCGCACCGGCAACATCGATCGACGCCGCGCCCTCGAGCTTCGCGCGCGTCAGGCGCAGCTGCTCGGTGTCGCCACGCATCGAGGCCATCCAGGTATGCCCGCCCACGAACCGGTGCGACGCGATCGTGCCCTGCTTCGCACCGAGCTCGTCAGGAGACGCGGGCGTGCGCTCCATGTGGCAGTCGATGCAGTTCTGCTGCTCGACCTTGTCCATTCGCGCGAGGCCGTTGCCGGTGTACGCGGAGCTCCGCCACTGCCCCGGCTCGTCGACGCCGGTGAGGTGCACCGGCAGGTTCATGTCGGGCGACAGGAAGCCGCGGTGGCACGACGCGCAGAGGCCGCTGTCGAGCTTCGTCGTGACCTGCTTCTTGTGGCGCGCGATCGACGCCGGATCGTTCAGCGCCGGCGCGTCGAGCGGCGTGGGACTCCACACGAAGCTCGCGTTGCCATCGCCGGTCGCCGAGGTCACGCCGTGGCACAGCCGGCACGAGACGCCGGAGTGAGAGCGCAGATCGTCGGCGGGAATCGGTGCATCGGAGGTCATCATCCCGTCGACGAGCAACGGGAGGTCGTGACAACCGCCGCAGTGGCGACTCGGCTCCTTGCCCATGTCAGCGCGAAGCCGCTCGACGTTCGCGCGGTACATCGGATTGCCGAACGACGCGAACGAGTGCGCGCTCGAGGACCACTGCGCCGCTGCGTCCGGGTGACACGTCGCGCAGCTATCCGCATCGGAGAGCTGCGTACCCGGCGAGACGTCCGCGCGGTGATCCGGCGTGGCGATCGAGACCAGGCTCGGCGAGAACACGCCGGGCGCGCGTGGCAAGCGAGCCTCGCGTGACGGCGCGATCGGATCGCGCACGACCGGCGCGGCTTCCTTGCCGCCACCGCCGCACGACATCGCGATCGCCGCGACGCCGAGCGCCGATGCGAGCGAGGCCGCGATGATGCGGATCGTGTTCATCACCTCTTCGCGTTCCTCCGGCGACGGCGGAGCACCAGCGCACCGGTGATCCACGCGAGCGCGATCGACGAGAGCGGAGCTTCACCACCACTCTGGCAGCCGCAGCCGAACCACTCGTTGCACGTCGGCGGCAGCGTCGGCTGGGTTGCGGCCTTCGATGGCTCGGTGCCACCGCAGTTGACGCCCGGGCGGGTCGTGCCGGTCTTGACGAGCCAGCCACCCGAGCCGCACGTCGGCGGCGGCGGAGCGCACACGTCGAGCGGGCGCAGATCCTCGCTGAAGTCCGCGGCGCCGCGGCCGAGGCTCGACAGCACGATCGGCTCGCAGATCGGAGAGCCACCGGCACCGGCGCGCGCTGCATTGCCGGGGCTGCACTCGCACACGGCGACGCCGTTGCGATCGATGCACGAGCCCGCGCCGCAGGTGACACCCACGCAGGCGTCGGGCAGGTTCTCGCCGCCCGCGCGCAGGTCGCAGGTCGGTGTCCTCGGCACGCAGGTCACCGATGCGAGACCATCGAGATCGGTGAACCGTTGCGCGACCGTGTCCTCGCCGCACGCGCACGCCGCGCCGACCGCCGTGGTCACGCACTGGCCACCGACGCCGCAGTACAGCGACGCGCACGACTGCAGCGAGTCGACGACGTCGAAGCGATCCTGATCGATCACCTGGCTCGCGCACGCCGACAGGCTCGCCTGCGTGCCGCGCAGCGTCAGCACGCCGGTGCGCGCCGCGCCGAAGTCGCGCTCGAACGTGGGATCGAAGCGCATCTCCTCCGGAGAGATGCGCGTGGTGAGGCGCGTCATCGTGGTGTACTTCTCCGCCAGCGCGTCGACGAGCTCGATGCCCTCGACGAGATCGCCTTGCTCCTTGCAGTCCTGGGCGTCGAACTCGTCACCGGGGCACTGGCACTGCCCGTCGCCGCCGACACCGCAGAAGTCGTAGCTGCCGTTGCAGCAGTTGCCCGAGCCGAGCTGCGGGCGCGGCGAGCCCCCGCGATACTCGACGACGAAGCCATCACCGCCGACATCGTCGATCGTGCGCGCGAGCACCATCGGATAGTTCACGCGGCCGCCCTTGTCGCGCGCGATCCGCTCGGGATCGATCTGGACGATCGGGTGACCCATCGGACGGAACGGCTCGTTGCCGTAGAGGTACGTCGTCACCGTCATGTGCGGATCGGCGCCGACGGCCGTCAGGAGGAGCGGCACCATCGGGAACGCCGCGCGGTACTTCATCTTCAGCGGCTTGATCGACGAGACGCCGGCACCCGCCACCAGCTTCGCCGCGACGAACACCATGTTCGCCTGGACGTACGGCTCCATGTAGATCGACGTCGTCTGGTTGACGATGAAGCCGTTCGTGCGGAGCCACTGCGTCGCGGCGGCCGCCTCGTTCGCGCGGAACGTGACGGTCTGGTAGTCGCCGACGACCTGCTCGTTGATCACGGTGACCGGCGGCGGGTTATTCGCGCCGGCGTCGGAGAGCCCGCCGCCTGCACCATTGTCATCGCCTTCGCTCAGGCCACGCAGACCGCCGCAGCTCGGTTCATCGTGGTACGCGCACGACCACGCCGATTGCGGGCACAGATTTTCGGTCTGTACCGTCACGATCGGAGCGGTCTGCTTGTCGAGAATGCCGAACGCCGAGGTCGGCGAGATCGCGAGCTCGGGCACCTCGGGCACCGGCACGATCCACGCGAACGACTCGGGCTTACCCGAGTACTTGATCAGCACGTGGGCCGTGACCCATCCAGGCTCGACCTCGAAGATGATCTGCTCCGCGCGCTGGTTGACCGCGTAGTCGCCCGACGTCACCGCCGGCGGGGACACGCAACCGCATGCCTCGGCGACGCTTGGCTGGTGGACCAGGGTCCCCATGGCTGCTGCGAACGCCAACCAGATCCCACGTTGCCCCAATGCGACGGACGTCATCCGGGGAGGCCGGTGCAAGGGTGCGGCCACGGCGTTTGTGCGACCGATCGCGGGCAACTACGCGAAGCTGCACGAGCCGGGTATGCAATTTCTGAGCATCCCTGGCGGCCGAGTCATGAATTTTCCGCGGCTGTCGCGCGCTTACGCGATCGCGACCGCCGCTTCTCGCCGCATGACCGCCGCTTGCACACCTTCACGCGCTCCGGCGCTGGCGTGATCGTCAGCTGGGTCGGATCGATCGGGTACTTCGCGCGCATGTACTCGGCGATCTGTTCGCCCGTGGCGAGCAGAGGTCCCGTGCGCAGCACGACGAACGCATCGTCACGCGCGGGCCTCGTCAGGTCGAGATCGACGACGAGCGGGTAGCGCGCGCCTGGCTCGAGCCGCGCAGGTACGGTGACCGACAGCCGCTGCGCGCGGCCGCGGACGACGACGGAGTCGGGACGCACGCGACTGGCGGGCGGCAGCTCGGGCGTTGCGGTCGGCCTCGGCGGCTCGATCTGCTCCGCGGCCGACGCGAGCGATCCGAGGAAGCGCGCGCGCTCGCGATTGGTGAGCAGGCGCGGCTGACCATGCTCGGTGCGCGTGAACATGTGCGCGACGGTGAGCAGCTTGCCGTCGTGAATGAACAGCTTGTCGACGGTCGCCTGGCGCTGGCGGTCGCGGTACTGCGCGAACAGGATGTTCCCCGGTCCGTAGTGGATGTACGCGCCGAAGTGGACGTCCCACGGGTGCGCGACATGCGCCTGGCTGCCCGCGACGAATACCGCGCCTGCCTCGGCGAGGCGACGCAGATCGCTGACGAGATCCGGCGGCGGCGTGTGCACGCGCAGCTCGCGGTGCTGCACGCTCGCGATCGGCGTGTAGCCGCGGCGGCGCAGGTCCTGAATCTGCCAGACCATGCGCGGCCAGTCGCAGTTCGCGGCGCCTGGCCCCTGGTAGATCGCCTTGACCCACCAGTTCACCGCGTTGCAGCCGACGAACGCGAGCTTGTTGCCATGATCGGTGACGAGCAGCGGCTCCGTTGCCTCGAGCTGCGTGCGGCCGCCGCCGAACCAGCGCCAGCCGCGCTTCTCGTACATGGCGATCGTGCGCATCAGCGAGCGGTGCCCGTAGTCGATGAGGTGGCTGCCCGTCAGCTCGATCACCGTCGCGTTCAGCGCGGCCAGCAGATCGACATACCGATCGCGCGCGCAGAACACGAACGGTCCGTCTTGCCCCGTGCGCGGCTTGCAGTTCCGGACGAACGAGACCTCGTTCGAGATGTGCACGACATCCGCGCTCGTGAAGAACGGCTTGATGTGACGGACGGTGTCCTCGATGCCGTGCTCGTCGATCCGCTCGGAGGTGCGGCCGGTGAGCGCGGTCGTTCCGCTCATCACCAGCGTCGTCAGCTTCGCGCGATCGATGTTCGCGACCGGCTTCGGCGACGCTCCACACAGCGCGACGGCGAGCGGCCCGTCGTCGACGAGTGGGTGCGCGCCGCCGATCGTGATCACGCTGGTCGCGGGCGTCAGCTCGTGCGCCGGGACGATCGACCAGCCCGCGGCGCCGCCCTGCCCGCGCGCTCCGAGCACTGCCGTCAGCGCACCCTCGGTGTCCCCGCTGGCGCCGATGTCGCCACGCTGCCACGCCGCGCGCAGGTCTTCCACCGAGAGGTCGTAGGTCGGATCGAACGGCGGTGCGGTGAGCGCGTACCGCCATACGCCGACGCGATCGCGATCGTCGTCAGCGCACACGCGTACGTCGGGTGCTGGCGCGGCCGTGGCCACGCCGCACGCGAGCATCACCACCACTGCAGGCCCCCGCACCAGTCCCATCATACACGCTAGACTGCCGCGGCTGTCCGCGACGCCGCTATCGGTTCACGTGATCCTGCTCGCGGGACAGGTCTGCTTCGCCGCCCTGCCCGTCGCCGGGCGCCTCGCACTCGCGGATATACCGGCGGGCGTCATCCCGCTCGTGCGCACGATCGGAGGTGCACTGATGTTCACCCTGATCGCGTGGCGGCGAGACACGCTGCGCATCGAGAAGCGCGACGTGCCGTTCCTCCTCCTGTGCGCGCTGCTCGGCAACGTGCTCAACCAGGAGCTGTTCATCCACGGGCTCGCCCGCACCAGCGCGACGAATGCCGTCGTGATCGGCGCGACCATCCCGGTGTTCACCGCGCTCGCGGTCCTCGTGCTCGGCAAGGAGCCCGCGCGCCCACGTCGATTGATCGGCATCGCCATCGCGTTCGGCGGTGTCGCTGCACTCGTCGGTGCCGAGGAGCTATCGATGTCCTCGGCGCACCTCACCGGCAGCCTGATGGTCCTCGCGAACGCGCTGTCGTACGGCATCTACCTCGCGATCGTTCGTCCGCTCGCCGACAAGTACGATCCGATCACACTGCTCGCGTTCATGTTCCTCGCCGGTATCCCGATGGTCGCGCCGATCGGCATCCACGCGCTCGCAACCGACACGCACACGTTCACGTCGACCGACTACGGCTTCCTCGCGTTCCTGATCGCGGTGCCCACCGTCGGCGCATACACGTTCGTGCAGATCGGTCTGAAGCGCGCAGAGGCAAGCCTCGTGGCCGCATACATCTATCTCCAGCCGCTATTCGCGACGGTCGGTGCGGTGCTGCTCCTCGACGAGCACGTCGGTCCGCGCACGCTGGTCTGCGGCGTGGTGGTGCTCGGCGGCGTGTGGCTCGCCGCGAAGAGCCGACCCTAGCGCAACCCTAGAGCACCGATCAGGTTGATGCCGTAACGAAATCGATCGGTTAGCGGTGGCGATCGACGGCCGCTAGCGGTTCGTGATCCTCTCGTCGGTGATGACCATCGCGCGCTGGAGTCCGAGTTCGACTG
>JACCRC010000282.1 GCA_013813765.1 Deltaproteobacteria bacterium
GGGCCAGGGTGGTGGCGGTGGTGGCGAGCAGCGGCAGTTCCAGGGCGGAGGCGATCAGCGCCCGCAGCAGCCGCGCCACGAGCAGCGTCCGCTCCAGCCGCCGGTGCAGATCCAGGCCGCCGCGGACGATCCGAACGGTCGCGTGGGCACGCCGCTGGGCGATGCCGCGGCGAGCGTGTTCGCGCAGCTGCGCAATGGCCAGCCGCTCCCGGTGCGCCAGCTCGCGGCGATGATGCGGAAGCGCAACCTCGTCGAGACCGATCCGGATCAGCTCGCACCGCAGCTCAAGGCAGAGCTCCTCGGCGACGAGCGCAGCTACCGCACGCTCGGCCTGCGCCCGCGCATCGTCTACCGCGGGCGCGATCTGTTCGCGCCCGGTCCCGTGTCGATGAGCCAGACCGCCGACGCGGAGGCCGGCATGGCCGCGGCGCTGTCGCGACTCGCCGGCGCCACGCACCGCGCGCTCGCGCAGCGGATCGTCAAGGCGAGCCCGGCCGGGTTCGAGCGGTTGATCCACGCTTACCTCGTCGCTGCGGGCTATCGCGAGATCTCCTGGGTGAAGCGCCTCGGCGGCATCAGCTATGCGTCGGCGACGGCGCCGGGCATCGGTCGCACGGTGCTCATCAGCGCGCGCTCCGGTGCGGAGCCGATCGATCGTCGCGGTATCGGCGAGCTGCGTGTTGGCGTCGAGGCGAAGAACCTCGTCGCGGGCATTCTGTTCTCCGCGCCCGAGCTGTCGGAAGACGCGGAGAAGGAGCTCGAGCGGGCGGGCCGGTCGATCGCGGTGATCTGCGGTGACCAGCTCGTTGCCGCACTGATCGCCACCGGCGTCGGTGTGGTCAGCTCTGCGGCCCCGCTGCACTTCGTCGACGATCAGCTCCTCGATGAGCTCCTCGCCGGCTGATCGAACAGCGAGTCTCACCTGGCACTGGCTGGGACGAGCCGGGTACCGCCGCGTGCTCGCCGATCAGCTCGCCGCGCGCGAGCGGGTGTGGGCCGGTGGTGATGGCGTGCTGCTCCTCTGCGAGCACCCGCCCGTGATCACGCTCGGCCGCTCTGCGGATCGCGCGAACATCCTCGCGCCCGGCGGTGTCGATATCGTACCGATCGAGCGCGGAGGCGACGTCACGTATCACGGCCCCGGGCAGCTCATGATCTATCCGATCGTGCGGCTCTCGCGCGGTGTCGTCGATTTCCTCGAGCGAGTAGCGGTGGCGATCAGCGACGCCGCGACAGCGCTCGGTGCGCCCGGTACCGCCTGGCAGCGCGATCCGGCGGGCGTGTGGGCAGACGGTGCGAAGCTCGCGGCCTGCGGCATCCACGTCGCGCGAGGTGTGAGTGTGCATGGCTTTGCACTCGACGTCGCGACGCCGCGAGAGGCGTGGGCGCGGATCAAGCCGTGCGGCCTCGATGCACCGCAAGTCTCGCTCGCGACGCTGCGTGGTATGCCGATCAGCGTCGCCGATGTCGCGGTCGAGGTCGGTCCGCGCGTGGTGACAGCGCTCTCGGCACGTGGTTGACTGCCCCTTCCGTATGGGAAGGGTGATCGTCCTCTACAACACGGACTACGACGACGACCCGACGGCCGCGGTCGACGCCACGTCGGTGGAGTCGTCGGCGCGCTCGATCCAGGAAGCACTCGTCGCTGGTGGACACACGGCGGAGCTCGTCGGCCTGCAGGGCCACGAGGTGTTCGACGTGCTCTCGCGCCTCCGCAGCTCCGCTCCAGATCTCGTGTTCAACCTGTGCGAGTCGATGGCGGGCGATGCGCGCAACGAGCCCACCATGGCCGGCCTGCTCGATCTGTTCGCGCTGCGCTACACCGGCGCTGATCTTCCCGCGCTCGCGGCCTGCCTCCACAAGCGCCGCAGCAAGGACATCCTGCTCGGCCGCGGCATCCCCACGCCGCCCCACCGGTTTCTGTCGAAGGCGAGTGACCTCGACGACGCCGTGCTCGACTCGCTCGACTACCCGTGGTTCCTGAAGCTCGCGCACGAGGACGCCTCGATCGGCATCACCGAGGCAAATCTCGTGCACGACGCCGCCGCGCTCCGCACGCGCGCGCGCGCGATGATCGCCGAGTACGAGCAGCCCGTGCTCGCCGAGCGCTACATCGATGGCCGCGAGATCAACGTGACCTTGATCGGCAACGGCACCGACCTCGCGATGCTGCCGCTGCACGAGATCGATTTCGGTGCGATGCCCCCCGGCCGCCCGCGGATCGTCAGCTACGCCGCGAAGTGGGACGAGGCGCACGTCGACTACGCGGGCACGAAGTCGGTGCCGCTCCGCGATGCGAGCGCCGGCCTCATCGCCGTGTGCGAGCGCGTCGCGCGCGCTGCATGGGATGCGCACGGCCTCCGCGACTACGCACGCGTCGACCTGCGGGTCGACAACGCCGGGCGGCCGTGGGTGATCGACGTCAACCCGAACCCCGACATCTCGCCGGATGCCGGCGTCGTGCGCGCCGCCGCCGTCGCGGGCATGACCTACGTGCAGCTCGTGCAGAAGATCGCCGCCGCGGCGATGAAGCGTCCCGCGCGCGTCTGACTACTCGTCGTCGTCGCCGCCGTCATCGCCCGCGAGGCGGCGCAGCTTCTTCTGCAGGCCGAAGCGAGAGAGACCGAGGAGGCGCGCGGCGACGGTCTGGTTGCCCTTCGCGCGGCCCATCGCGGCGGTGATGTACGACTGCTCCGTCGCGGTGAGGGCGGGCTTGAGACGGAGGTCGTCGCCGACGGCGGCCTTCGAGGGCTCCGGGCGTGAAGCGGCGATGGCGATCGCCTCGGGCAGATCGCCGATGTCGATCACATCGCCGCCCATCGCGAGGCCACGGGCGAGAGCGTTCTCGAGCTCGCGCACGTTGCCGGGCCAGCGGTGCTGCGCGAGAGCGCGGAGCGCGTTGCGCGTGAGCCTGGGCACGGGGCCGGTCGGGCGTAGTGCGGCGAGCAGATATTCGACGAGCAGCGGAATGTCGCCATCGCGCTCGCGAAGCGGCGGAACGGCGATCGAGATGACCTCGATGCGGAAGCGCAGGTCCTCGCGGAAGCGGCCGGCCGCGGCAAGCTCCGCGAGCGTTTGCTGGCTCGCGGCGATCACGCGGACGTCGACCTTGTGCGTGGCCGTGTCGCCGACGCGGCGGATCACGCCGTCCTGCAGGACGCGGAGCAGCTTCGCTTGCATCGCCGGGCTCGTGTCCGCGATCTCGTCGAGGAACAGCGTGCCGCCGTCGGCGACCTCGAACAGGCCCCGGCGATCGCGATCCGCGCCGGTGAAGGCGCCGCGCACGTGGCCAAACAGCTCGCTCTCGAGCAGGGGCTCCGGCACGGCACTGCAGTTGATCGCGACGAACGCGCCCGCCTTGCGCGGTCCCGAATCGTGGAGCGCGCGCGCGACGAGCTCCTTGCCGGTGCCGCTCTCGCCGGCGATCACGACGGGCAACGAGGTCGACGCCGCACGATCGATCACGTCGAGCATCTTCACGACAGCCGGCGAGCGGCCCACGATCTTCTCGTAGCGGTTGCGCAGTCGGTCGCGGTCGGGAAGATCGGCCTTCACGCGCACGAGCTCGGCGTCTCGATCCGCGAGCTCGGACGACAGACGGCCGTTGAGCTCGTCGACGGCGCGGGTCGTGGCCTTCAGATCCTCCGTCAGCCGCGCGTTCTCGATCGCGATCGCCGCGATGTCTGCGAGCTCGCCGAGCACGCCCGCGGCGGAGTCATCGAACGCGCCGCCGCGCAGACGGTGGTCGACGTAGATGCACCCGGTGATCGCGCCGCGCTGACGCAGCGGCACGGCGAGCACCGAGCGGAGGCGAAGCGCGGCGACCGACGCGGCGGCGCCGAACCGTTCGTCGATCCCTGCGTCGACGGTGACGACGGCCTCGCCGGTCTGGGCCGCCCGCTCGGCGATCGAGCGGCTCACGGTGGCAGGGCCGGAGCCCGCGAGGTCACCGGCGCTGAAGTTGCGCGCGACGACGGCCGCGAGCTCGCCATCGGCCTGACGCAGGAGCAGGAAACCGCGCTCGGCCGACGTCAGCTCGATCGCGGTGTCGATCACGTCGTCGAGAATGCGCTCGACGCTCGCCTCGGAGTTGAGCCGTCTCGACAACGTGAGCAAGCGGCGAAGGTGACCACGGTCGGGCGCGCCGCGATCGGACGCACGTGGTCGCTGCTGCGTTGCCGGGTCGCCTGGCAGACGTGCGAGATCCGGATCCTGCTCGAGCGCCGCGCGAAACGCGGGAGCGGTCGCGGTGGAGATCGCGGCGTGCGCAGCGCGGGCGCGTTCGGTCTGCGCCGCTGCGAGCGCCGGATCGCGGGCGCGCTGCGCGAGCGCCGCGGCGACGGAATGCGCGCGGAATGCGCGCTCGAGCCGGTCCGAGTCCGTCGCACGCGCCGCGACCTCGGCGCACTCGCCGGCGTGTGAGCGCGCGGCGTCGACCGAGAGCGCGCCTTCCGTCAGCGCGAGCCGACCCCGAGCGATCGTCCACCGATCGCGATCGTCGGTGCTCGCGCATAGCGCTTCGATGTCGATGCCCCCGCCATCGCGATGACCGGCTTCCGCGAGTGCGATGTGTGCGCTGATCTGGGCGTGGACATCACCGCGGTCGACGGCGATCGCAAGTGCCTCGCGGTAGCTGCGGGCGGCGCCTCCTTCGTCGCCGAGCCGGCGGCGCGCATCGCCGAGCACGAGCAGCGCGAACGCGCGCAGATGCGGAGCGCCGTCCGCACGCGAGAGCGCGGCCTCGGCGGCGAGCCGCGCGTCATCGATCTGTCCGACCGCGAGCAGCGCGTTGCCGCGGTTCAGCTCGGCCGCGCACAGCTCGGTCGTCGCGCCGAGATCCGCGAACACGCGGCCCGCCGCGGCGAGGCGGGGCAGGGCCTCGCTCGCACGGCCACGCTCCGCGAGCACGGTGCCCAGGTTCAGCTCGGCGACCGCCGCCGCGTGCAGCTCGCCGACCTCGCCCAGCCGGCGCGCAGCCTCGCGATACCGATCGCTCGCGAGGCCGAGCTGCCCGCGCTGTTGCGCGACCATTCCGCGCAGCGACATCGCGCGGCCGATCGCCGCGGCGTCACCCACGCTGTTCGCGCCGAGCTCGAGCGCCGCGAACGCGGCATCCGCCTCGTCGAGCTCGCCGAGATAGAACGCCGCCAGCCCCGCCGCCTCGGCGCGCAGGCCGACCAGAGGTCCCGCCATCGCGATCGCTCGAGCCTCCGCGTACCGCGACCGCGTGACGAGCAAGCGTGCATACTTCCCCGCCGCCTCCGCATGATCTGGGTGCGCCTTGTGGATCGCCGCGAGCGTTGCCTCCGCTGCATCGAGCTCGCCGGCGCGCTGCGCGACCCGCGCGATCACCAGCTCGACGGACACCGGCTC
>JACCRC010000298.1 GCA_013813765.1 Deltaproteobacteria bacterium
CGCCCGAGGACCTCGCCCGGATGGACGACGACGGCGCGGCGAGGAAGCCTCGTCGCGGCTGAGTAGATGATTCACTTTCACGTGGGCCGTCGCGGTCATGTCCTTGGCCGCGGGCGGTCATTCACCGGGCTGGATCTCGGTGGTCATGTACGCCCGATGCGCCTCCCCCTCGCCTGCGCCCTGATCCTCGCTGCGTGCGGTGACTCGTCGACGATGGAACCGGCGCCCGATGCGGCGGCCGGATCGCCGGATGCGCCGGTCAGTGGTGCTGCTCCATCGATCCCCGCGCCAACCGGTGCGTGCCCCGCGCTCGTCGCGGGCGACGTCACGTTCGCGCCGGCGGGCATTCCGCCGCGCAAGGTCAAGCTCGCGTTCGATGCGACGAAAGCATCCGACAAGGGCGAACTGGTCCTCTACTGGCACGCGACCGGAAGTGGCGTGGGAGAGGCCGCGTATGCGCTCGGCGCGACGCACACCGACATCACGAGCCGGGGCGGCATCGTCGCCGCGCCGTACTCCGACGACGCCGCCGGGCAGTTCGAGTGGTACGCCGTCAACGGCAGCGCGAAGCCGGATGACTTTCTGCTCGCCGACGAGATTGTCGCGTGCCTTGCTGCGGCGAAGCGGATCGATCCGAAGCACGTGCACTCGATGGGCATGAGCGCGGGTGCGCTGCAGACCACCGCGCTCTCGTTCCTACGCTCGAGCTACATCGCGAGCGTCGCGACGTACTCGGGCGGCATGCTGTCGGGCTTCGATCCAGCGCTGCAGAACCCCGCGAACAAGTTCGCCGCGCTGATCTTCGCGGGCGGCCCGAGCGATGCCGTGTTCGGCGTGGACTTCAAGGCCGCGAGCGAGGCGTACCGCGCGCGACTCGACGCGAGTGGGCACTTCGCCCGTATCTGCGACCACGGCAACGGCCACAAGATCCCGCTCGACGCCGCGCCGAGCGTCGCCGCGTTCTTCACCGCGAATCCGTACGGTGCATGGCCGTCGCCGTACGCGGCAGGCCTGCCGGCGAGCTTCCCCGCGTACTGCAAGCGCTAGCGCTTCGTCGGCTTCTTCTTCTTCGGGGTCTTTCTCGGGTTCTTCGCCACCGGGGTCGCGGCGTCGCGCAGCTTGATCCACGCGGCGACGATCGCCGCCAGCTCCTTGCCCGCGGCGTCGGCATCCTCGACCGAGGTGATCCGCAGGATCCGCCCGACGCCCTCGCCTTCGAGCCGCGGGTGCTTGCCGGGGATCGAACCGCCCGTGTGAAACATCAGGCTCGCGTGCTGCTTCGCCTTCGGGAAGAAGCTCGCGAGGTTTCCCCCGTACGTGAATGTCGGGGCCTGCCACTTGATGCACTCGTCGATCCGCGAGTCCGCGGCGAGGATCAGCTCGCGGACGCGTTCCACGACCGCCTTCATCGGGTTGTCGTAGCTCGCCAACCAGTCGTCGACCTCTTTGCGGCGTGGCATCGCCGCGAGCGTACTACTTCGCGAGCTCGAGCGCGTTACTCGACGAGAACGGTGCCGGCGACCTTCGCGGAGCCGATCTGGTCGATCGCTCTGCGGAGGTCACGTGTCGTCGTCACGCGGGCGCGCAGCGCCAGGACCACCGCGTCGGCAGCATCGGCCATCAGATTCACGTCGGCGGAGCCGAGCACCGGCGGCGCGTCGATCACGATGTGATCGTAACCCCCGAGGCGGAGACGCTCCATCGCGATCGCGAACGCGGGACCGTCGAGCAGCTGCGTCTTCTCGATCCGGGGATTGATCGCCGCGACGTGCAGCCAGAGGGATGGGATGTCGACGAGCGACCACGGCATCATCGGCTGGTGCCGGTGCGCGGCGAGCTGCTCTGCGAAGCACCACGGCGGCACGAGCTTGAAGGCCGATGCCAGCTGCGGGCGGCGCAGGTGCGTCTCGACGAGCAGTACCTTCGCGCGGCCGCACTCGGCAAGCGCGAGCGCGAGGTTGATCGCGGTCGTGGTCTTGCCGTCGCCGTTGCGCGCCGACGAGACCACCACGCACTGCGGGCGCCCGACCTCGAGCAGGTGATGGCGCAGCACGCGGAACGACGCGGCACGCTCGGAGTCCGGATCGAGCATGAGCGTCAGGCGACGATCGTGTTCCTCGTCCGGAAGGTGGTGCTGCGTCAGCCCGATCTCGGGCGGCGTTGCCGAGGGATGAGGAGCGACCGCGAGTTGCGGCTTACCGGTGGCAGTTGCCTGGCCCATCGCGATCGTGTTCTTGCCGAACAGCACCGAGGCGGTCTCGGGCTTCAGCGTCGCGAGCGGATTATCAACGCGCGTCTGGTCGGGACGATCGCTATCGTCGACCGGCATCATCGGCTGCGTGACGAGCGGCAGCGGCGCGCCGCGGCGCTCCGCGGTGGACGGACCGTCGCCGAAGCGGGACTTGGTGGGGGGTTTGGTAGTCACGCGGATTCCTTCTTCTTGCGCGGCGGCAGAGCCTGAGCCTTCGGGATGACCGCGAGCACGCGGATCCCGAGATGGTCGAGGTCGCCCCGACGATAGAGACGGTCATCGATCACCGCGAGCCCGACGGCGAGCGCGGTACCGAGCGAGAGGAACAGCACCATGCCGGCGAGCAGGAAGATCGTCCTGCCGGGGCCGGAAGGCTTGACGGGCCTGAATGCCGGGTCGACAACGGAGAGCCGGCCGCCCTGCTCCGCGAGCTTCTGGCTCGCATCGATCTGCGCGCGGAACACGGAGGCCGCGAGCGACTCGACACGCTCGCGTTGCTCGTTGACGGCGCGGCGGAGGTCGGCGTGCTGGGTCTCGAGCTGCACGACCCAGTTCGTGGTGTTGTCGGCGACGACCTTGGTGCCCGCGCCTGCCTTCTTCTGCTCGTTCGCGATCTGCGACTCGAGCTGCGCGAGCTCCTTCTCGAGCTTCTCGCGATCCTGCGGGGTCGCAGGCGCGACCGTCGTCTCGATCGCCGGCGGGATCGCCGCCTGCGCCTGACGGAGACGGACCTGCGCGCCGGCCATGCGTTCCTGCGCTTTGATCACCGACGGGTGCTTGTCGGTGTAGCGCGTCTTCGCATCCTCGAGCTCGCGCTGCGCCGAGGTGAGCTCTCGCTTCGCCTGGTCGGCGTTTGCCTCGGCGGCGATCCGCTCGGGGGTCGGCGGCGCGACGGTGCGCACCGGGGGCTCGTCGGGACTCGCGTTGAGCCGCGCCTGGATGCGCTGACGCTGGCGCTCGAGCGCGTACATCCGCGGGTTGCCGGGCTGGGCCTGGCTTTTCTTCGCGTCGCGGATCGCACGGATCGACGCGCCCTCGGCATTCGCGTTGTTCGCGTCCTGCGCGAACTCGGGGTGTGCGGCGAGGAACTCGGCGAGGGCGAGCTCTGTCTTGCGCAGCTCGACGGATGCCGTCTCCTTCTGCTCGGTCGCGAAGTTGACGGTGGCCTGCGCGATCTCGTTGCGGAGGTCCTTGTCCTTGGCCTGCAGCAGCTCGGTGAGCCGCAGAGTGACCGCCTTCGCGCGGTCCGGATCGGGATCCCCGTAGGTGATGCGAAACGCGTTCGCACCGCGCGCGTCGAACTTGACCGCCTGACGCAGCTTGTCGATCTTGACCTCGGGGTCGTCCTCGTCGGGATACGGATCGAGCTTCGGGTCGTGGATGATCTGCTCGAGCTGCGCGCGCGCGAGCAGGAGCTCGCGATAGCGATCACCGATGTTCCGCTGCGCGACTTCTTCGCGGTTCGGCGTCATCAGCTGGGTCTGGATTCGCTCCTGGTAGAACAGGGTGGCCCAGGACTGATAGTTCTTCGACTTGAGCAGCGCGAAGGCGAGCGAGATCGCGCCGCCGACGACCGCGAACACGGCGACGAGCCACCAGTAGCGCAGCGTCTTCTTGCCGAGATCGCTGAGGCGCTGCAGGCGATCGCGGGGGGTTACCGGAGAGAGCGCCATCGCATCACCGATCCTACACGGGCGCGCCGAGCGCCCCGTGCGTGCAAGCTCCCGACGGAGTCACCAGCGAACCCGGGCACGTGCCCGAGCACTGGCAGGCCTAGCCGCTCCACGTCGTCGGTATCGTGGATGCGGGAATCAAACGCGCCGACGAACAGCGCCGCGCCGATGAGCGCACCGGTGCCGACGACGAAGAACACCATGATCATGACGAACTGCGACTTCTCGGGCCGATCCGGGCGCCGCTCCTCGACGACCTGCAGGCTCAGGTCGAGGCCGGCCGCGGCGACTTCCCTCGCGATGCCGTCGTGGCTGATCGAGATCGAGCGCATCTGATCCGCCACGCGCTTCCGATCGCTTTCGATCGACGCGAGGTCGAGCAGCAGTGCCGAGGCGAGACCGTTCTTGCCGGCCTGGCGCGCCTGCTCGAGGGCCGTCGATTTGGAGGCGATCGCGCGGTCGATCTCGGCGAGCTTCTTCTCCGTGGTGTCGCGCATCAGCTGAAGCTGGTTGGCGACGGCACGCGAGATCCGCTCGCGCTCGATCTCGTGCTGGATGATCGCGATCGACGCGAGGTCGTGCGCCAGCTCGTACGCGAGATCTGGATCGGCATCGGCTACCGTGATCGCGATGCGCGCGGACTTCCGCGCTTCCGAGTCATCGAGGTCGAAGTACTCGAACGAGTTCTTCCAGATGTCGATCTCCATCTGCTCGCGCAGCTCGTTGATCGCGAACTGCATGCCGAGCTTCTGGCGCAGCGAATACATGTTCTTCTTCTCGATCAGCGCGGCGAGCTGCTTGTCGGGCAGCAGCACCGTGCTCACGTACTGCTGCATCTGGTGGATCGGGATGCCCGCCGCACCGTCTCCGAGCGCCCCTTCCTGGAGAGCGAGGATGACCTCGGCCTCCACCAGCTTCTTGCGCTTGGACATCCGGTAGACGACGCCCGCCGTGATCAGGGCCGCCAGCAGCAGCACCGGGATCGGGCGCACCGTGAACCGGCGCCGGATGCGCTGGAGCTCGGTCACCAGGCCGGCCCGGGTGGACTCCTCGGACTCGTACCAGTCGTCTCCGATCTGGGACAAGGTCGGACGGGTCATGGCGTTCCGTTGACGGTAGCACTCGCCGCGCCAACGAGAACCTCGTAGAGAGCAGCGGCACTTGCGTCCCATCCCCCTCGGGCACCTAGTGTGGCCACCGTGGCGGGAGCGTACTGGGTGGGGAGCGCGCGCACGATCGCAGTGGCAAGTGAGTCAGGGGCGCGCGGTGGCACCAGCTCCCCGAGCTCCGGCCGCGTGATGAGATCTGGGATCCCGCCGACCGACGTCGCGACCACCCGGCGCCCCGAGGCGAGTGCCTCGAGCACCACGTTCGGGGTTCCCTCGGCGTGGCTTGGCAGGACCAGCAGGTCACACGCTGCCATCCACGTGGGCACCTTCGGCAGCGGTTGCGGCCCGACGAGCCGCACGCTATCGCCGAGCGGCGCGACCGCGGTCTTGAGTGCATCCGCGGCCGGCCCACCACCGACGACCACCAGCGTCGCCTCGGGCAGCTCGCGAGCGACCGTGGCCCATGCGGCCGCGAGGTCGAGCACGCCC
>JACCRC010000314.1 GCA_013813765.1 Deltaproteobacteria bacterium
TCATCGGAGTGCCAGACGCACGGCACGACGATGATGTCCATCGGCGACATGCGCGGTCGGCCCCATCTCCGCGATGGCCATCGTTCAGGCCGCCTCGTTCAACACCAACAGGGCCGCTCCGTAACAGCCGCGAACACCGGGACCGCGCGCACGGAGAAGTGCCGGTACTCGCCGTCGTGCCTGCGCAGGCGATGCTCGTACTCGCAAGGAGATCGTGCGACCACGGCATGCTCCCAGAGTCGCAGGTCGTTCGCGCGATCGTCGGGGTGAACCGCATCGATCCAGCCGCGTCGCCGGTACTGATCGATCGTCTGGCCGGTGTACGCGGACCAGCTCGGTTGCTCGCCGACCATCTCGCCGTTCTCGTCGGTCGTCCAGATCAGCTGTGCCATCGCCAGCACGAGGGACTGGTACCGATCGAGCTGGACTCGCAAGACCTTCGCCGCGTCGCCGCTCTGTTCGATCGCCTCGCGTTCGAGTTGCGCGATCCGGAGCTTGCCCCTCGATAGCTCGGCGTCGATGGTCTCGAGTGGGTTCACTGTTACCGGTTCGGCCGCCGCGGCGATTCGTCGAGCTGCTTTTCTGCCTATCCGTTCGTCTCACCTAACGCAGATCGGCGGTGGGTGGACCGCCCACATCCAGAGCACGATGGGGGCGTGCTAGCGTTTCGGCGTTGCTGAGCCAGCCGCTGATCTGGATCGTTGACGACAGTAGGACGCAGCGGAAGCTCACCGAGATCGCGCTCGGCGCGAACCACCGCTACGAGGAGTTCGTAGATGGCCCGAGCGTCATCGAGCACCTGACGGCCGGGCAGGGGATGCCCGACCTCGTCGTGCTGGACTGGGTGATGCCGGGGCTCAACGGCGATGAGGTCTGTCGGTTCCTTCGCTCCTACCCGGTGACGCGTGATGTTCCCGTGATCATCCTGACGGCGTCCCGCACCGAGTCGGAGGACGCCGTGGACGCACTCGAGTGCGGGGCAAACGACTACGTCTCGAAGCCATTCGTGCCGCAAGTGCTTCGAGCACGCGTCGGTGCGGTCCTCCGCGCTGCACAACTCAAGCGCGAAGCTGATCTGGAACGTCGGCGCGTCACGACCATCAATCGGCTCGGCCGCGCACTGTTCGCCGCGAGCAGCGATGTGGACGAGATCCTCGATGCGCTCGCGACTGCGCTCGTGACCGAGCTCTGTGACGGGTGCGCGGTCGCGCTGCTGCCCGGCCCCATCCCGAGCCAGATCGTCTCGCGTCATCGTTACGGCCACGCCGCGCTCCTCGAGTCCGTGGCCACCTTCACCGAGCCGGTCCACCATGCGTTCGCGACGACCCAGGAGGCGCTCGCAACGCTGCCTGGAACGGCCGCCGGATACATCCGCGAACGCGGGCTCCGCGGGATCGCGGCGATGTCGCTCCCCGTGCGCGGGCTCGTTCACGGGGTCGTGACCGTGACGCGCGACGCGCCCGAGCCGCCGTTCGACGCGAGCGACCTGGCGGCGATCGAGACCTGCCTCGAGCTGGCGGGGCTCGCGATCGAGGCGGCGATCCGTCTGGAGACCGAGCGCGCGACGATCCGCTTCCACGAGGAGATGATCGGAATCGTGAGCCACGACTTGAGGACGCCGCTCGGCGCGATCGCGAGCTGTGTGGAGCTGCTTGGCGACGCCTCGTGTGAGGGGGCGACGAGGGACGGCGTCGTCGGGCGAATCGGGAACACCACGCGGCGAATGACCGGGATCGTGGAACAACTGCTCGACGTCACCCGCACGCGACTCGGGAGCGGCATCCCGATCTCCAGGCGTCCCGCCGGGCTCCAGCCGATCGTGAACGATGTGTTAGCAGAGCTCCGGCTGACCTTCCGCGAGACGACGTTTCAGCAGGTCGGGGAAAACGTCCACGGCTCGTGGGACGCCGACCGACTGGGGCAGGCGATTTCGAACCTGTCGAGCAATGCGGCGCAGTACGGCCCGCCGCGCGGAACCGTGACGGTGGAGATCTCCCGGATCGGGGACGCAGCGGAGATCGCGGTGCGCAACCAGAATGCCGGTGCGCCGATCTCCGAGACCCAGCTGAAGACCATGTTCGATCCGTTCAAGCGTGGCGATGGAACGGGGCACGCGAAAGGGCTCGGCCTGGGTCTGTACATCGTGCAGGAGATCATCCGCGGCCACGGTGGGATGATCGCTGCCACGTCGGATGACACCGGGACCACGTTCCGGATCTCGCTCCCGATCACGACCGACTAGGTCGGCGTGACGGGGACGGCCGAGTGCTCGAGGATCGGGACCGGCTTGGACATGATCGCGAGCAGCTGCTCGAGACGCACCGGCTTCACGAGGTGCGCGTCGAAGCCTGCTGCGAGCGCGGTCGCGCGGTCGGACTGCTGGCTGTAGCCCGTCAGCGCGATCAGCGTGACGTGCTGATGCGCGGGGTTGGCGCGGACGCGGCGCGCGACCTCGAACCCATCGATACCGGGCAATCCGACATCCACGACGGCGGCCGAGGGGGCGAAGTCGTCGATCAGCTTGATCGCCTCGAGTCCATCCGCGGCGGTCTTGCACGCGAACCCGGCTCGGTTGAGAAGCGCGCACAGCATCTCACGACTGTCATCGTTGTCCTCGACGAGCGCGATCCGGGCCCCCGGGGGAATCGCGGCCTTGGGGCGATTCACGACCTCGGCCTCATCGACGAGCTTGGTGCTGAGCGGGATCCGCACGGTGAACACGCTGCCCTTGCCTTCGCCGGCGCTCGCTGCCTGGATCGTGCCGTCGTGCATCGTGATCAGAGCCCGGGAGAGGGTTAGACCGACGCCGATTCCACCCTGTGCGCGCTCGATCGTCCGACTCGACTGTACGAACAGCTCGAACACGGCCTCGAGCATGTCGGGCGGGATGCCGGCTCCGTCGTCGTGAACGCGGATGACGGCGTCCGTGCCCTCGCGCGTGGCCTCGAGGCGGACGTGGCCGCCCTTCGGCGTGTACCGCGCCGAGTTGGTCAACAAATTCAGGCAGACCTGCTGCAGTCGTGTCGCATCGCCGTCGATCGTGAGCGGCCGCGGATCGTTCTCCACCGTGAACCGGAGGCCATTGGTCATCATCAGCGACGAGGCCGCTCCTGCCGCTTCCTCGATGACCACGCGGAGGTCGATCGGGAGCCTGCGAATCTCGATCTTGTTCTGCGTGACGCGACTCGCTTCGAGGAGGTCGTCGAGCAGCCGCGCCATCTGGTGCGCCTGCCGATCGACCACCTCGATCAGGTGTGACTGGCTGTCCTGGCGGTTCTCGTCCTTGAGTAGCTGGGTCGCCGTCACGACGGCGGCGAGTGGATTGCGCAGCTCGTGAGACAGCATGGCGAGGAACTCGTCGCGCTGCCGGACCGCTTCCTTGATCTTGTCCTCGGCCAGCCGTTGCTCGGTCACATCGCGGAGGATTCCGATCACGCCGACGACCTCGTTGTCCTTCCCGCGCAAGGGCAACCGCGTCACGAGGTCCCAGGCGGGGGCACCACCGGCACGGGTCCACGACTCGAGGCAGTAGAGCTGTGCTTCTCCGGTCCGCAGGACAGCCTCGTCGGGGAGGTGGAGCTGAAGTGCTGCTTCCTTGTCAGGCATCTCGAAGGGCGTCTTGCCGAGGGCGCTCTCCGGATCACTAAGGCCCAGCCGCGTCGCGAACGCGGGATTCGCGCGAATGAACTTGCCGCGAGCGTCGCGGAAATAGATCGCATCCGGCACGCTGCGCAGCAGGCTGTCCAGCAGGTAGCGCTCGTTATAGAGCGCGTCCTCCGCTGCCTTCAGGCCGCTGATCTCGATGAACGTGATCACCGCGCCTGATGTTCCGCCCTTTGCGCGGTACGGAAGGAGCCGCAGGAAGAACGAACGGCCGCGTGAATCGCGAACCTCGCGTTCGATCCGCTTCCCGGTCGCCACGACCTCGCGCAGCTCGGCGATCAGATCCGGATGCTGCATGTTGTTGGTGAACGTGTCGATCGATCGCCCGAGGTCGTGTGGCATCAGCTTGAAGCTGTCGGCGGCCTGCGGTGTGAACTTGCGGATTCGCAGCTCGTCGTCGAGGAAGATCGTGCCGATGTCGGTGCTGGCCAGCAAGTTGTCCATGTCGTTGGTCAGCTCGGTGAGCTGAGTGATCTTGCTCTGGTACTCGGCATTGACCGTGTACAGCTCCTCGTTGACGCTCTGCAGCTCTTCGTTGGTGCTCTGCAGCTCCTCGTTCGAGGACATCAGCTCCTCGTTCGACGCCTGCAGCTCCTCGTTGCCGGTCTCGAGCTGCTCGATCGCTGCCTGCAGGTTCTCCTTGGTGTGGTCGAGCTCCGCTTCGAGGAGGCCCAGCTGCTCGCGGTCGACCGAGCCAAGATCGATCGCCGTGGCGGCGGCCGTCGTGATGGGGAGCGCCGTGTCGAACGAGATCAGGATGTGGGCGACCTCCGTGTTGCGTGGCACCACGCGGCGCAAGGAGACGTCATGTGCCGCCTCGACGCCGTCCGTCTTGATCCGCACGTTCTTGAACACGATCGGCGTCGGGGAGAGGAGGGCGCGACGCAGCCCCCCCTGCAGCACGAGCTTGAGGTCGTCATCGACCTGGTCGATCACCACGAGGCCCTGGCGTCCGTCGCGGGCATGGAGATAGCGGCTTGCACCGCCGAACGCGTGCACGAGCTCGTTGCGATCGTTCACGAGCAAGCTCGGCGGCATGAAGTCCTGGAGCAGGACGTCGTAGGTGGCGAGCAGGTTCGACATCGAGTACCGCGCGAACGGGCTGTTCGTCGGTCCGGGTGACAGGCCGCTCTCCGGCAGCCTCGGCCGCAGGCGCGGATCGACGGGCGTCCGCACCTCGCTGTGCTTGCGGTAGAAGCGCCACTGCGGATCGAGCGTCTCGAAGTCCTTCAGCAGCGCACCGGGACTCTCGCTCGGCCCGAGCAACAGGACGCCGCCGCGGTTGAGCGCGAAGTGGAACTGGTTCAAGACCTTCTGCTGCACCGGCGACTGGAAGTAGATCAACATGTTGCGGCAGCTGACGAGATCGATGCGCGTGAATGGCGCGTCCCTGATCACGTTGTGGGCTGCAAACACGATCGCCTGGCGCAGCTCCGGGACGAGCTGGTAGCTCGACCCGCTGCGAATGAAGTAGCGATCGCGGCGCTCGGCCGAGACGTTGACCAGCGAGGACTCTGGATAGAACGCGCGTCCCGCGAGCTCGATCGATCCGCGATGAACATCCGTGGCGAAGATCTGGAACGAGCGCTCAGGGCGCTGGGCGGTGAGCTCGTGCAGCAGGATCGCGATCGAGTACGCCTCCTCCCCGGTCGCGCAGCCTGCAACCCAGACGCGCAAGGGCCGGCCCGGTTCACACGCGTTCAGGAGGTCGGGGAGCACCCGATTCTCGAGGATCTCGAATGCCGCTTCGTTGCGGAAGAAGCGAGTCACACCGATCAATAGATCTCGGTAGAGGACGTCGAGCTCCCCGCGCTCGTGCTTGAGACGCGTCACGTACTGCTGGACGTCGTCGACCTTCGCAATCTGTAGCCTGCGCTCGATTCGGCGCGTGATCGTGCTTGGCTTGTAGTGCTTGAAGTCGATCCCGAACTCGGTCTCGAGCATCCGGTAGACGTCATCGAGTGCCGCTGCGCCCGGTGTCGAGCGCGAGCGTCTGTCGGAGGGCTGCGCGGGTCCGGCTTCCAGAGTCGCCACGTGGCTCTCGAGGATCCCGGGCATGGTCTGCGGTGTGACGATCCAGTCGGCGATGCCCGTGTCCACGGCGGTCTTCGGCATCCCGTCGAACTGCGCGCTCAGCGGGTCCTGGACCACCACGAGGCCGCCGGCTTCGTGGACATCGCGGATACCGCGCGATCCGTCCGACCCGGTGCCCGAGAGCACGACCGCGACCCCATTCGGTCCGCAGTCGTTCGCCAGCGATCGGAAGAACACATCGATCGGAAGCGACAGCTCGAGCTGCCGATCGCGCTCGCTGAGGAGGAGCCGGCCACCGAAGATGATCATCTCCTTCTTCGGCGGGATCAGATAGACGTGGCCGGGCTCGACGAGCATCGCGTTCTCGACGAGGTGAATCGGCAGCTTCGTGTGCCGTGCCAGCAGCTCGTCCATCAGGCTCTTGAAGTCCGGCGACAGGTGCTGGACCACGACGAACGCCATCCGGGTTCCCCCGTCGACCTTGTCGAAGAAGTGCTGAAGGGCTTCGAGTCCTCCGGCGGAGGCCCCGATCCCCACCACGACGACGTCGTGCTCGCCAACCACGCCCACATCGCGCTCGTTCTCGTCAGCCATATCCGCCACCCGCTTCCGTCAAGTCGTTGGAACGGGTGCAATCGCGGGCCCGTAGCCGATCGCGGTCCAGTGAGCCCCGGCGACCCATCCGAGGCGCGGAAAGGACACAAGAGGGCGAATTCGCCCGAGTTCCGTCGGATGCTTGCGCGCCAGGGATTGCTCGGGCAGAGTGCGGCCTCCCGATCCCTTAGCTCAGTTGGATCAGAGCGGCGCTTTCCTAAGCTCAAGCTATTTGGGCAATTCTCGACGGAGATTGCAGGAGAATCGGGGGCTTCCGAACTCGCTGCTACAGTCGAACCCTCCAGTGTAGCTGCCGCTGTAGCAGAAACAGGGTTCAGAGCGATCGCTGCGGCGATCACTGCACTCGCTGCGAGGCTTGTTTGTTTCGCGTTGGGTCCCGGGAACTTGATCAACTTTCCCGACTTCGGGGCGGCATTTTCTTCGCTGCTACAGTGCGGTCCGACCTCCCGCGCTTGCTGCTGTAGCAAATCGAACCTCCGCTCGATCTGGAGCTTCGCGATTTCAGCGCAGAGGGCGGGCCACGGGAACGAGGTGTACATGCCGATGATGTCGCCGGACGTCGGTCCGTGCGTCATCACCTTGAGCAGGTCGCGGCGTGCGCCATCGACCTGGGCGAGCGTGATGAAGGTGTGTCGCTTATGCCGACGTCGGCATAAACGTCATTATGCCGCCTCTCGGATTATGCCGACTCGGCGGTGTTGGTCGACCTCACCACCGTCGGTGGTGCGCGAACGCGAGTCGGCATAATCAAAGCGCCTCCAGGAACGCGACCAAGTCGTCGTCAGCACGAAATCGCCCCGGCTTGAGGCCGAGTGGTGTCGTCTTGGCGAGAGCCTTCTCCTTCAGGTTGAGATCGGCGTGCAAGTACACGTGGGTGGTCTCGACCGACTCGTGGCCGAGCCATAGCGCGATGACCGTGCGATCCACGCCGTGCCGAAGAAGCTCCATCGCGGCTGTATGGCGAAGAACATGGGGACTGACGCGCTTGCAGCGCAGCGACGGACACTTCGTAGCGGCTGCCGTCGCGTACTTGGTGAGCAGTTTCTCGAGAGCGTCACGGCTGAGAGCTGTGCCGCGTTGCGAGGGGAACGCGGGATCGTCAGGCTGCCCACGCCGCTCTCGGAGCCAAGCTTCGAGAAGCGCGACCAGATCGCGACGCAAAGGTGTAGAGCGTTGCTTGCGACCCTTGCCCTCACATCGGACGAAGGCTGTCGGCGCGAGCACGATGTCGCGGCATCGCAGAGTCACGAGTTCTGAGACGCGCAGACCGGTCTGGACTGCAAGCGACACCAGCGTGCGATCTCGTCGACCGATCCACGTCGAGCGGTCGATGATGCCGAGGAGCGCATCGATCTCGTCGGCGAGCAGGAAGTCGATTGGACGCTTCTCGTGTCGCTTGCTGGGGATTGCCAGGATGCGTTGGCATTGGTGTGCGTACGCCGGCTCTCGCAGCGCTACGTAACTGAAGAATGAGTGGAGCGCTGCCAAGCGAGCGTTGCGGGATCGAGCACCGTTATCGCGCTTGGTCTCGAGGTGCTGGAGGAAGTCCACGACGAACGGTGCGTCCAGATCCTCGAGTAGCAGCAGCGACGGCGTCTTCGAAAGGCGCAGCTTCGCGAACTCGAACAGAAGTCGAAAGCAGTCTCGATACGCCGCGATCGTGTGATGGCTGACGCGCCGCTCCTGAATCAAACGCTCGGCGAAGAACCCCTGCAGCAGCGCAGCGAAGGTCGTCACGATGCACCTGCACAACCGTGCATCCAGCGCTCGGTCGCGAGCTGGAGGAGCTCGGGTACAGCCTCGATGTACCAGTACGTATCGGCGATGTGGGCGTGCCCGAGGTAGGCGGAGAGTCTGGGAAGCTCTCGCTCGGCGTCGAGCCCAGCGCGATACCAAGCAATGAGTGTGCGCACCGCGAATCGGTGCCGCAGGTCGTGGATGCGTGGCCCGTGGCCATGACGGCCACCCGGCGAGCGAAGTCCGACCTTGCGAGAGACCTGCGCGAAGTTGTACCGAGTGCCCCACTGTGAAATGCGAACACCTTTCTCCGAGAGGAAGAACGCATCACATGCTCGTGTCACGAGCTGGTCCCTCTGACGTGCGTAGCGGTCGAGCGCAGCCACGGTCGAGGCGTGCAGCGGAAGGAGACGCGACTTCCCGAATTTGGTCCGTCGGATCGTGAGAACGCCTTGGCGCAGGTCAATGTCGTCGACGTCGAGTGCGATCACCTCGCTGATCCGCATGCCGGTCGTGGCGAGCAATCCATAGATCGTGGCGTAGCTCGGGCCACGCAGACCCCGGCGCGACCGAAGCTGCTCGGCGGTCCGCACGATCGCTTCGACCTCGGCGTCGCTGTAGATGTACGGGGCCTGGCGCCGATATCGCCCGGGGAACAGTCCAAGCGGCGGGATCTCGGTGCGCGGCTCGGTGGCACTCCACCACACTGCGAACAGACGAACCGCCGACAAACGAGCCGACCACGTCGCCGTCAACGACTCGGCCGGCAAGCGGGCCCACCGCACAGCGAGATCCGTCGTGATGAACTCGGCACCCTGGAGCTCGACGTAATCGAGAAAGTGGCCAAGCATCCATTCGACCTTGCGCAACGTGAAGCCGAGGCTGCGGCGAAGCGCGAGATACTCGACGACGCCCTCTCGCATCGTGGTCATCGCACTTCTCCCCGCACTGGCCAGGATTGCGCGAGCGTGCGTAGTCCGGTCAGGTCGACCTTGGCGTAGATCTCGGTCGTCGTCGGAGAACGATGCCGCAAGACCTCGCCGACCTCGGACATCGACGCGCCGACATTGAGCAACGTCGTCGCGAGGCTATGCCTCAAGAGATGCGCACCACGGCTGGGCGGGTCATCGATGCCAGCGCGGCGTAGCGCTCGCGCGACCACGGTGCTCACGACGCTGGAGTCGCCGAGCGCCTGATACGGCGCACGCAGGTGACCGTCCGGTCAAATGCACCCGGATGAAGTCGTTGACGGCGATCGCGGATCTTGACGAGGCGAGAACCTCGTTGGATGCCCAGTAGACGACTTCCTGATCGAAATTCAGTGTGGACCGCGG
>JACCRC010000346.1 GCA_013813765.1 Deltaproteobacteria bacterium
AGTTCCCCGTCGCACTCGAGCTCTACGACACCGCGTGCACCCTCGCGCCCGGCGCCGCGAACCTGATCGAGCGCGCGGAGGCACTGTATCGCTCGACCGCACTGGAAGCCGCGGCGCTCTCGTTCCAGACGATCGCGACCGATACGGCGGCCCTCGATCGCACGCAGCGCATCGGTGTCTTCCGGCGACTCGCGCAGATCCACACCGAGCTCGGCAAGGCGTCGCAGGCTCAGGTCTGGCACGGCAAGGTGCTCGATCTGGATCCCACGCACCGCGACACGCTGAACGACCTCGCGGAGCTGCACCTCGCGGGCGGGCGCTACGACGACGCGATCGCGAGCCTGCGCGCGCTCTCCTCGGCTGCCGATCCGGCGGAGCGCGGCGCGTTGCTCGAGCGGATCGGCGATCTCTACCGCCACCAGCTGAAGAATCCGGCGCGCGCGACCTCTACCTATCTCGATGCGCTCGAGCTCGACCGCACGAACCGCCGCGTCCTGCAGCGCCTCCTCGATCTGCAAACCGCTGCTGGCCAGTGGACGCGCGCGGTCGAGACGATCGGCAAGTTCATCGACCAGGAGACCGATCGTGCGCGTCGCGCCGCGTACCACCTCGCCGCCGCCGAGATCCGGCGCACCGAGCTGAAGGACACGGGCGGAGCGCTCGAGGACTACGACCACGCGCTCGACGATCTCCTCGGCACCAACCCGGTGCCCGAGGCCGCGCGCACGCGAGCGCTCTACGTGTTCCACCAGGTCGACACGCTCGTCACGGCGGATCGCGACTGGAAGTACCTCGAGAAAGCGTACCGCCGGATGATCAAGCGGATGCCCACGGGCGATCCGGTGCTGATCACGCTGTGGCACGCGCTCGGCGAGCTCTACCGGTCCCGCCTCGTGCACCCGCAGAGTGCGATCCAGGCGTTCGAGGTCGCGCACTCGCTCGATCCCGACAAGGCGCCCGTGCGATCGCGGATCCTCGCGGACCTCTACGGCAAGAGCATCACCGACGCTCGCCCGGCGGAGACGACGGCCGCGGTCGCGAAGCTCGTCGAGGCCGATCCGGACAGCTCCGGCGCCTACCGCGTGCTCGCCGAGACCAGCCTGCAGGCGAAGCAGATCGATCACGCATGGTGCGCCGCCCGCGCGCTCGTGGTGCTGAAGCGCGCGAGCTTCGACGAGGAGCTGCTCTACAAGAAGTACCAGCCGCACGAGGTCAAGAAGGCGACCGGCATCCTCGACGAAGACGCATGGGCGCAGGTTCGCCATCCCGACGAAGATCGACACATCAGCGCGATCTTCGCCGTGATCTGGGAGAGCCTCGTCGCGCTCCGCGCCGGCTCGGCGAAGTCGTTCGAGCTGAAGCCCAAGGAGCGGCTCCCGATCGAGGACGACTCGCGCGTGGTCGCGAAGATCTTCCGCCACGCCGCGCGCGTGCTCAACGTCGCCCTGCCCGACGTCTACGTGCAGCCCCGCCGGGCCGGCAGCCTGCTGCTCGCGAACATCGTCGAGAAGGGGCGCCTCGTGCCCACCGTGATCGTCGGCCGCGACATGATGACCGGCTATCGCGACACCGAGATCGCCGCCTCGGTCGGCGCGATGCTCGCGCTGCTCCGGCCGATCTACTACCTGAAGCTGACGCTCTCGACCGTCGAGGAGCTCGAGGCCGCGGTCGCCGCCGCCGCCCTGCTCGTCGGGCGCAAGGTCGGCCGTCCCGAGCTGTCGCCGCTCGTCGAGGTCTTCGCGCCGGCGATCAAGGCCCACTTGACTCGTCCTGCTGCCGAGGCGCTACTCGCGCTCGTCGAGCGCCTGCCGCCCGTGCTCGATCTCGCGCGCTGGCGCTCCTCGGTCGACGCGACCGCGCAGCGCGCCGGCCTGCTCGTGGCCGGCGAGCTCGCCGCCTCAACTCGAATGACGACGCTGTCAGGTCCGCGCGCCGCGCAGCGCGTGAAGGACCTGATCGCGTACTCCGTGTCGCCCGCCTACTTCGCTGTGCGGCAGCACCTCGGCGTCACTGTCGCGAGGCGATAAAGGCGCTTACCGCTGGATACGTACGAGCGTGCTATCCTGTACGTACCGTGATCAAGAACCTGACCCGGACGGGTAACAGCGTCGCGCTCGTGCTCGACAAGCAGCTCCTCGAGGCGGCGAACCTCGATCCAGACGATGAGGTCGAGGTCTCGACCAACGGTCGGGTGATCGTGATCGCGCCCGTGCGCACGAAGCGCGAGGTCGAGAAGTTCGAGCGGGCTCAGGAGCTCATGCACGCGAAGTTCGCCGGGGCCTTCCGGCGACTCGCCAAATGACGATCCGATTCCTCGGACTCGATGAGGTGATCGCGCTCCATCGCGACCAGATCGCGCGGTACGGCGGCAAGGAGGGCGTGCGGGATCTCGGACTCCTCGAATCCGCCGTGGCGGTACCGGAGGCTTCGTTCGGCGGCGACTACCTGCATGCGACGTTGCCCGAGATGGTCGCTGCATACTTCTTTCATCTCGCCGAGAACCACGCGTTCGTCGACGGCAACAAGCGTATCGCCGCAGCGTCGATGTTCATGTTTCTCTACCTCAACGGATCGCTGTTGAGCTGCACCGAGGACGAGCTGGTGGAGCTCACGCTCGGCGTGGCGAGTGGGAGCACGACAAAAGCGGAGGTCGCCGTTTTCGTCGCTGCACACACCGCTCCTGTGTGAGCTCAGGCGCGCCAGCGCCTGACGAACAGCACGAGGCCGGGAAACACGACTGCCCAGATCAGCGCGAGTCCGAAGATCGAGAACGCTCGATCGAACGTCTTGTTGCCGGTCCACTGCAGGTAGTGAATCCGGTAGAGCCAGTCGATCCGATCCGTATCGCGGCCGCGCTGCGAGATTCGCCCATCGTTGCGGCTGATCTCGATCGTCCGGCCGCCGGAGCACGCGATCGCGACCTTGGAGTCACCGAGGTCCGCGGTTTCGAGCTCACCGTACGTCGCCGCGTGCGACGAGCGTGAGATCGCGTCGGCCACCAGCGTGCGCGCATCGGCGAGGGAGAGCGGCGACTTCTTCGCTCCGGTGGTCGCGTCGACGAGCGAAGTGCCTTGCGATGTCGAGACGCGGTAGATGGGACCGAGCGCGGTGTCGATCAGCTCGAGGCCGGTGATGTCGTCGCCGACCGTTGAGAGTGCGACGAGCTTCGAAGGCTGGAGCGGGCCACGACGCTCTGCGGACAGCATGTCGTAGGCGCGAGACCAGCCGGGCTTCAGGTGGAACAGGAGGCCGGTGACCGACCACACGGCGAGGAGCACGACGAGCAGGATCGCGAGCCAGCGATGCGCCTTCGCCCAGCTCATATCGAGAAGCTCAGCCGACCCAGTCGCGCGCGTTGCGGAACATCTTCATCCACGGGCTGTGCTCCATTCGAGTCCACTCGCGCGGGTGCCACGACAGTTGCGCGGTGCGGAACACGCGCTCGGGGTGCGGCATCATGATCGTGCAGCGGCCATCTGCGGTGGTGAGCGAAGCGATGCCCGCGGGCGAGCCGTTCGGGTTCGCGGGGTACGTGGTCGCGGTGGCGCCGCGGCCGTCGACGAAGCGGGCGGCCACGAGCCCCGTGGTCTCGATCGCCGAGAGCTGCGCGGGGTTCAGCTCCGCACGGCCCTCGCCGTGCGCGTTCGCGACGGGGATGCGCGAGCCGTCCATGCCGCGGAAGAAGATCGACGGGCTCTTCTGGATGCCGAGCATGACGACGCGCGCCTCGAACTGCTCGGAGCGGTTCTTCACGAAGCGAGGCCAGTGCGACGCGCCCGGAATCTGGTCCGCGAGGTCGGCGAGCATCTGGCAGCCGTTGCAGACGCCGAGGAGGAACGTGTTGTCGCGGGCGAGGAACGACGCGAGCGCAGCCTTCGCGCGCGCGTTGTAGCGGAACGTGGCCGCCCAGCCGCGGCCGGCGCCGAGCACGTCGCCGAACGAGAAGCCGCCGCACGCGACGGCACCGCGGAAGCTGGAGAGATCGAGGCGGCCCTCGATCAGGTCGGTCATGTGCACATCGACGGCGTCGAAGCCGGCCTGCGTGAACGCCGCCGCCATCTCGGTCTGACCGTTGACACCCTGCTCGCGCAAGATCGCGACACGAGGACTGGGGCCCGTCGGCGGCGGCCCGCCGGGAATCTGATCGCGAGGCGGGGCGTTCGTCGGATCGAACGTCAGGTGCGCGGTCAGGCCGGGCGCGTCGGGATCGAGGCGGGCGGCATGCTCCTCCGCGGCGCAGGTCGGGTCGTCGCGGCGAGTCGCGATCGCCCCGGTCACGTGTGACCAGCGCGCCCGCAGCGCGTGGCGGGTGTCGTTCACGACAACCTTGCCGCCGTGGTGCACGCGGATCTGCGCGCCCGCGAGCGCGCGACCGATCGGCACGACGCGCGCTCCGGCGCCGGTGAGCGCGGTGGTGACCGCGGAGACGTCGGCGGTCGCGACCTCGATGATGGCGCCGAGCTCCTCTGCGAACAGCGCGACGAAGGGATCGGCGTGGACCTGTGAGGTGTCCAGCTCGAGCGCGAAGCCGGAGGCAAACGCCATCTCGAGCGCGGTCACGATCAGGCCGCCGTCGGAGCGGTCGTGATAGGCCGACAGCTTCTGACCGGCGACGAGCTCCTGCAGCGCGGCGAACGTGCCGCCGAGGCGCTTCGGATCGTCGAGGTCGGGCGGGATGTCGCCGAGCTGCCCGAACACCTGCGCCAGGCACGAACCGCCGAGGCGGCCCTGCCCTGCTGCCAGATCCACGAGGAGCAGCTCGTGACCGTCGCCGCGCAGCTCGGGCGTGACCGCGAGGCGCACGTCGGTAACGGGACCGAACCCGGTGACCACGAGCGTGACCGGCGAGACGACAGACCGCGTGGTGGCCGCGGCCTTCGACCCGGGCGCGTAACGGGCCGGGACGTAGGGCTGCGGCTCTGGCCCCTTCGCGACGCGATCCGCGATCGAGTCCGCCGCGGACACCGCGCCGGCGATCCGGATCTCGGCGGCAATCTCTGCGGCCAGATCGCCGGACCGTGCGGGCGCGTTCTTCATCCGCCCGAGCTCCTCGAGGTCGAGCTGCTTCTTCGCGACGCGCTCCATCGCGGCGAGCTCGGCATCGATGTCGTCGGCCGCGGGATCCGAGGGCGCAGACCCGGCGTCGCGCTCGAGCTCGGCGAGCGCCTGCTCCTGCGTGGCCGCGGTGCGCGCCGGCGCTGGCAGCGGCGGCGCGGCCCATACCGTGCGCATCGACATCGAGTCCTTGCCGACGGGGATCGAGATGCCGAGCGCGATCGCCGTCTCGCTCGCGGCGCGAACACCGGCGTAGAGGCGCGCGTCCTCGCCGGGGTGACCGGCAGCGGCCATCCAGTTGCACGACAGCTTGATCCGCGACAGCGCTCCGATCGGTGCACCGCCCAGATTCATCACCACCTCGGCGATCGCGAGGCGCGAGGCGGCGGCGGCATCGAGCAGCGCGACGGGTGGACGTTCGCCAAGCGCCATCACCTCGCCGGCGTTCGTATCGAAGCCGGAGAGCGTGAGTGCGCAGTCGGCGACCGCTACCTGATAGCGGCCGACCATCGAATCGCGCGCGATCAGACCGCCGACGGTGCGGTCGCCGATCGTGACGAGGAACGACTTGTCGGCGACCGTCGGCAAGCCGAGCACGCGGCCGAGCGCATCCGCGACCGTCGCACCGCCGAGGTCGAGCGGCGTGCGCGCTGGCGCGACGGTCTCCGCGCGGCGGGTCATCTTCGGAGGCTTGCCGAGCACGACCTCGAGCGGGAGATCGACCGGCGGCGGACCACCGCGCCGATCGGAGACGGTGAGCCGGCCATCGGGCGTGGCGATGCCGAGCTGCGCCCACGGCGCGCGCTCGCGTGCACACAGCGCCGCAAACTCCGGCACGCGCACCGGATCGAGCGCGAGCACGTAGCGCTCCTGCGCCTCGTTCGACCACAGCTCGAGCGGCGACAGATCGGGCTCGCCCGTCGGAATCTCGCGCAGCTCGAGCTTCGCGCCGAGACCGGCATCGTGAACGAGCTCAGGCATCGCGTTCGAGAGACCGCCGGCACCGACGTCGTGAATCGACAGGACCGGATTCTCCGCGCCGAGCGCCCAGCAGCGATCGATCACTTCCTGGCAGCGTCGCTGGATCTCCGCGTTATCGCGTTGCACGGAGGCGAAGTCGAGATCCTCCGCCGACGCGCCCTGCGCGAGCGAGCTCGCCGCTCCGCCGCCGAGCCCGATCAAGAACGCGGGACCACCGAGCACGATCAGCGCGGCGCCGTCGGGGACCGAGGCCTTCTCGACATGACCCGGCCGCACCGACCCGATGCCGCCCGCGAGCATCACCGGCTTGTGATAGCCGCGCACGACGCTGCCCTCGCGATGCTCGTACGTGCGGAAGTACCCGAGGATCGCGGGGCGACCGAACTCGTTGTTGAACGCGGCACCGCCGAGCGGCCCGTCGGTGATGATGTCGAGTGCGCTCGCGATCCGCGACGGCGATCCCACCCACGCATCACCCGTGGGCTCCCACGGCTCGAGCGCGCCCGGTAGACGCAGATCGGAGACCGTGAATCCGACGAGGCCCGCCTTCGGCTTGCCACCGCGGCCGGTCGCGCCTTCGTCGCGGATCTCACCGCCGGAGCCGGTCGCCGCGCCGGGGAACGGCGAGATCGCGGTCGGGTGGTTGTGCGTCTCGACCTTGCCGAGGATATGCACCTGCTCGCGCGTGCCGCGATACACGCCGTCCTCGCCGGGGAAGAACCGCTGCGCCGCGTTGCCCTCCACGACGGCGGCGTTGTCCTTGTACGCGGACAGCGTGCCGCCCGGGCTCGCAGCGTGCGTACGCTTGATCAGCTGGAACAGCGACGCGTCCTGCCTCTGGCCGTCGACGTAGAAGTCCGCATTGAAGATCTTGTGCCGGCAGTGCTCGCTGTTCGCCTGCGCGAACATCATGAGCTCGACGTCGGTCGGATCGCGACCGAGCTCCTTGTAGCGCGCGACCAGGTACTCGATCTCGTCGTCCGCGAGCGCGAGGCCGAGCCGCGTGCTCGCCGCGCGCAGCGTCGCTTGCCCGTCGGCGCCCAGTGGAACGAACGCGAGCGGCCGAGGAGCATCCGCGTGACCTCCTAGCACCGTCGCGAGCTCGGCCTCCGCGGTGATCACGCTCTCGGTCATCCGATCGGCGAGCACTGCGCCGATCGCCGCGCCGTCTTGGCCGAGGCCCGTGATCGTGTACTCGATCGCGCGCTCGATCCGCTGCACCGCGTTCAGACCGCAGACGTGCGCGATGTCGGTCGCCTTCGACGACCATGGCGATGTGGTCCCGAGCCGCGGCGTGACCCAGAGCTTGGTCTGTGCTGGTGTGATGGTTGCTGCGGCATCCGGTGCATCGCTCGGACCGTAGGCGAGCATCTGATCGAGCTGCGCCTGCTCCGGCGCGGTCAGCGGGCGCGCGACCGCGACGAGATGGACCCAGCGTGCGCTCACATTCGTGGCCGACGGCGCGACCGTCTTCACCTTCGCGAGTGCGCGCGCCGAGCGGGCCGCGCTCAGTGCTGCGCGGCCCCGGAGGATCACGTGGCCTCCAGCGCCTGTGCGATCCGGGGCAGCGGATCGCGCGTATCGGGGATGAACGTTGCCCCGGTGACTAGCTCGAAGCTCGCGATATAGCGGCGCGCCGCCTCGAGGCGGACCTCGTCGGGCATCACCGGCGGCGGCCCATCTCCGGACCACTTCGCCTCGCCGGCGAGCCACCTCCGCACGTACTCCTTGTCGAGGCTGCGCGGCTCCTCGCCGGCGGCGAGCCGCGACTCGTAGTCCTCGGCGTACCAGTAGCGCGACGAGTCCGGCGTGTGAATCTCGTCGATCACGGTGATCGCACCGTCGGGCGAGATACCCATCTCGTACTTCGTATCCGCGAGAATCAACCCGCGCGCGGCGGCGTGACGCTGGCCCTCGGCGAACAGCGCGGCCGCGATCTCGGCGGCGCGATCGAAGATCTGCGGATCGATGCGGCCCATCGCGAGCAGCTCGTCACGCGACACGCTGACGTCGTGGTCACCCTTCGCCGCCTTCGTCGAGGGCGTCAGGATCACGTCCGGCAGCTTCTGGTTCTTCTTCATGCCCTCGGGCAGTGGGTGCCCGCAGAACGTGCGCGCGCCGGCCTCGTACGCCTTCCAGATCGAGGTCGACGTGACACCGGTCAGATAGCTCCGCATCACCAGCTCCACCGGGAGCGGCACGCACTCGCGCGCGATCATCACGTTGGGATCGGGCACGCGCAGCATGTGGTTCGGGGCAATGTGCTTCGTCTTGTCGAACCAGAACATCGCGAGCTGGTTCAGCACCTGCCCCTTCGACGGGATCGTGCCGACGACGGCATCGAACGCGCTCAGGCGGTCGGTGACAACGATGATCCGCTCACCGTTCTCCTTGTCGATGTAGCAGTCGCGGACCTTACCGTCGTACCGCGGCAGCGCTCGGCCACCGATCGTGGACCACGGCGTGGTGTCGAGGGGGTGGCTCAGCTGCTGACGGAGGGCCTGGTCGAGCGTGGTCACGGCGCGTCCTCTCCCAGCGCACGCGCGAGGATCGCGGGCGCGTGGCGCAGGTGGTGATCGAGATCGAACGCGGCATCGAGCGCCGCCGCATCGAGGCGCGAGGCGACCTCGGAATCCGCACCGAGCAGCGCGCGGAACCTGCCTGGCTTCGCGCCGACCTGACCGTCGACCGCGGCCTCCGCGATCGCGGCGAGCGCCGCTCGTTGCACCATCACGTAGGCCTCCTGCCGAGGCAGGCCGGTCCTGACGAGCGCGAGTAGAACGGCCTCGGAGAAGTAGAGACCGCCCGTGCGCTCGAGGTTCGAACGCATGCGCGCCGCATGCACGACGAGCCCGTCGACGAGGCTGGTCGCGCGCACGGTCATGAAGTCCGCGAGGATCGTGGCGTCGGGCATCGC
>JACCRC010000366.1 GCA_013813765.1 Deltaproteobacteria bacterium
GCGTTGCCGCTGACAGAGGTCGCGTTCGCCGCGGGCTTCGGCAGCGTGCGCCGGTTCAACGCGGCGTTCATCGAGCGCATGGGCAAGTCGCCGTCCCTGCTGCGCCGTGCGCACGTCGTGGAGACGCCGCAGGGGCTGACGCTGCGCCTCGATTACCGCGCGCCATACGCGTGGACGGAGATCCTCGGGTTCCTCGCCGCTCGCGCGGTGCCGGGGATCGAGATCGTCGCGAACGACACGTACCGGCGGAACGTGCGGCTCGGTGCGCACGTCGGATCGATCGCGATCCGCCGCGCACCGTCGCGCGACAGCTTGCTGCTGACGCTCGCCCCCACCCTGATCCCGGCGCTGATGCCGCTCGTCGCGCACGTGCGGCGGATGTTCGATCTCGATGCGCGCCCCGACGTGATCGCGCGCGTGCTCGGCGCCGATCCGGTGCTCGCGCCGCTCGTGCGCGCGCAGCCCGGGCTGAGGCTGCCCGGTGCGATCGATCCATTCGAGGCCTCGGTGCGCGCGCTGCTCGGACAGCAAATATCCGTCGCCGCGGCGACGACACTCGCCGGCCGGTTCGCCGCGAAGTTCGGCACGCCGCACGACGGCGGAGACGGCCTCGAGCGCGTGTTCCCGACGGCCGCAGAGGTCGCGGCTCGATCGGTGGACACGATCGCAAAGATCGGCTTGCCCGGCGCGCGCGCCGCGGCGCTGCACGGCTTCGCGACCGCACTGGCGAACGGCACGCTGAAGCTCGGCGGCGAGCTCGACGCGTTCGTCGCGGCGGCGGTCGCGCTGCCCGGCATCGGGCCGTGGACCGCGAACTACCTCGCGATGCGCGCCCTGCACCTGCCGGATGCGTTTCCTGCAGCGGATCTCGGGATCAAGAAGGCGCTCGCCGCGACGCCACGCGAGGCCGAACGGCGCGCCGAAGCATGGCGGCCGTTCCGCTCGTACGCGGTGATGCACTTGTGGAGCTCACTTGGAGGGAAGAACGATGGTGACGACGCAAACGATGTCCTCCCCGCTCGGAGCGCTGCGCCTGTTCGCGCGCGCGGACGAGCTGATCGGCGTGTACCTGCCGGAGCAGACGCCGCCCTGGCGCGACGCGATCGAGGGAAGCGCGCACGTGCTCGACGAGACCGCGGCGCAGCTGCGCGCGTACTTCGCAGGTGAGCGCACGACGTTCGACCTCCCGCTCGCGCCCGAGGGCTCCGGCTTCCAGCGGCTCGTGTGGCACGCACTCGGTGCGATCGCGTGCGGCACGACGCGCACGTACGGCGAGCTCGCGCGCGCGATCGGCCGGCCGGCCGCGAGCCGTGCGGTCGGTGCCGCGAACAGCAAGAACCCGATCTCGATCATCGTGCCGTGTCACCGCGTGATCGGCGCGAGCGGCGAGCTCACCGGCTACGCGGGCGGCATGAAGGCGAAGCAGTGGCTGCTCGACCACGAGCGGCGGTGGAGTGTGCAGTCTCCGTCGGCGCAGGCGTCGCTGCGTCTCGGCTCGTAGGCATCGATAAGCTCGACTCGCCGCAGCTACAGAGTGACCCCCAGGACGTCGAGCCGCCGGGCCGGGAGCTAGGTGCTCGATTGGAGCGAGCGCCAACGTGATCGTGATCGTGATCGCCCACGTGGACGTTGACGTGCTCGTGAACGTGATCGCCCACGTGATCACGTCCACGTCCACGTTCACGACTGCGTTGTCATCCGCGGCCTAGAACTCGCTCATGCAGTGGCCGCACGAGCCATCGTCGCGCCGAGATGACTGATCCTTGTCGATCGTCCAGCGCACGCCGGTCGTGACCCGGAAGCTGCGGCGAATCGCATCGCAGCGGTCGCAACGGCGCGCGTTGCACTCGAGCGTGGCGCCCTTCGCGGTCCCCCCGGTGATCCGGCAGTCCTTTGCGACTGGCAGGTTCTCCGCGGAGTCCTTCCGCAGGAGCTGCCGGATCTTCTTCTCGAGCACCGAGGCAGTCGGCACGAGCGCCGCCGTTGCCTTGTCGATCTTCTTCGCGGCGATCAGCGCGTCGAGCAGCGGACCGCGCACCTTCGGATCGTTCGAGATAGCGGCCTCCTGTGCGAGCTCGATCGCGTGCTCCTGCCCGGCCGCAGCGCGCTTCGCGAGCTGCCGGGCACCCTCCGCGCGCGTGGCCGCATTTGCGCTCTGGATCTTCTCGAACAGCCGCTCGTCGGGAACGGGATCCGCGACCGCCGCGCCGGTCACGACCACCACTGCCACGACCAGGCGCCACTGCATGCCACGAGTATGCCGCGTGCTAGGGTGCCCCGGGTATGGCGACGTGGACGCTGCTGGCGTTGCTGGGCGGAGGCCTCGCGGTCTTGCTCGGCCAGTCAGTCACACGTCGAAAGCAGGAAGCCGCAGCGGGGAAGGCCGCCGGCCTCATCCCGGTCTCCGGTCTCACGCACCTCCCCCAGTCGCTGCAGCGTACGGCGCTGTGGACGCTCTCCGATGGGGGCTTCGAGGGCCGCGTCGTGCACGGTGTGATCACGCGGGCCAAGCACGATGTCGATGTCACGGCGTTCGACATGGAGACGCTGCGCCAGCGCCGCGGCGAGTGGGCGTGGTTGCCGGTCGATCGGCCGTTCCGGATCGGACCCACGGTGAGCGTCGTGGTCTGCGAGACCGACCTCGTGTTCCCGCACGTGCTGCTGAAGCGCGATGGCAGCGGGGATGACCTCGAGGACGACAACCGCATCGAGCGCACGGGTCACATTGCGAAGCTCGCGCGCGACGGTCTCGGCATCAAGCGCTCGTATCCGGCGGAGCTGCCGAACACGATCCCGGCGCCTGCGCTCGGCGTCGAGCTGCCGGAGGGCTGGCGCGCGTACGGCACCGACAAGCAAGCGTTCGCGGAGCTGCTCGCTGCGGGCTTGGCGAAGACACTCGCGGCGTCGGGCCGTCGCGACCTCGTCGTCGAGCTGATCGAGACGCTGGTTGTCGTCTATCCGGCGACGCTCGCGGTCGTCGGACCCGATGCGCTCGCAGACCTGACGTCGACCGCACTCGCGATCACGGACGGTCTGCTCGCTGCGTCCCCGCTGCTGTCGCCGCGGGGAGTCGAGTCTCAGCGGAGCTGACTACCGGTAGTCGGCGGTGACGCGGAAGCCGTGCTTGTTCACGGAGCTATCCGAGACAAAGCGCAGGTAGTGGTAGCGGCCGGGGAACTCGTCGGCCGACGTCGGACCGGCGGTGCCGGTGTAGCGCTTCATCTGCTTCCACGCGCCGTTGACCCAGCTCCACACCTCGAGGAAGTCGTAGTTCGCCTCGAGCGAGAAGCCTGCGGCGGCGATCAGGCGAACGGCCTGCGAACCGGCCGGAGCCGTGATCTCCTTCCACACGCTGGTCGAGCTCGCGTAGGGGTGCGCGGTCTCGAACGTGCCGTTCGTCACCGGCTTCCACGGAACGCCGGCCTGCCACGAGCAGGCGTTCGTGTTGCACGCCCACGCGCCCGGAACCGCCGGGTGGATGAGGCCGCTGCAGTCGGCCGGCGCATCGCAGTAGGTGCCGGCGACGCATGTGCCACCCGCATCCGGGAACGGATAGGTGTACTGCGAGACGCCGAACCGGCACTTGTTGTCGCCGAGGCAACCGAGGCCGCGGATGGTGCCGCACTGATCGCCCGGGATGCCGCACTCGCCGGTGTGCGCGATGGTCGCTCCGGCGCACGCCGCCTCGCACGCGTTGCCGAACGTCGTGCTGGTGTCGCTGCACACCGGGGTGTAGATCTCCTGGCAGTTGCAGCCCTGAGTCTCGACGTGGCACTCGCCGTCGGAGCACGAGTAGCTGTCACCGCACGTGAGCGCGCCGGTCGGCGTGCCGCACGTGAACATCGCCTCGAAGTCGGCGATCAGCTGCGCGACCGCAGCGTCCTGCGAGCCGACGGCCGCCTCGAACGTCACCAGCTTGTTGCCGGCCTTGACCACGAGCTTCTCGAGCGTCGCGCCTGGAGCGACGGTGCGCGTGTAACCGGGGCCATGGAGCAGGCCGAGCTGCGACGCGCGCTTCACGAGATCGTTCACGCGAGCCTGCGCGACCGTACCGATCTGGTTGGTCTCCGGACCGTCGGCGGGACCCGGGTGGGTCTCGAACGCGACGTTGCCCTTCACCGTGTGCGCGATGCGGTTGAAGCCGCGCGCGGTGAAGTGCTCGATCTCGATGGTGGTGTCGGCCGCGCAGACGCGCGGACCCGGGCACGCACACGCCGCGAGTGGCGGCGTGATGTCGACCTTGCCGGCGCCGCACGAGGGGTACGCGATCGCGGGGCAGGCAACCGAGCCGTTCCACTCGAGCTTATCGATCTCGAAGCCGTGGCGCGTGACGCTGCCATCGGTCTCGAGGCGAACCGCGAGGCTCGAGCTGTTCTTCGGGAACCATGGGGTCCACATGTCGTCGCGGTTGCCGTCGTAGACGTGCGGCACGGCGGGCAGCGGCTCGACGGTCACGAAGTCATAGTTCGCCTCGGTGCGAAGCACCTTGAAGTGGATGCGGACCTCGTTCGCGCACGACGGCAGGTTCGTGTACGGGACCTGGAACACCTTGTTGAGGTTGTTCGTGTAGGGGTGCGCGGACTGGACGTTGACGGCGATGACCCTGGACGACGCGTCGGCCTTGCCGAGCTCGGTCGGGATGGACGGTGGCGCGGACTCGTCGACAACGCCCTTCGCCTCTTCCTTGTCGGTCGCGCACGCGGCGCCGAGGATCGTGAATACAACTAAGCAATTCTTCAGCATGAGTTAGCCCGCGCCATGAGCAACAACCGTTCCGATGTCAGGGCCGGTCAACGCAGCGATATGGCGTGTTCCCGTCGCGACATCTGAGACATCCGCGACGCAGTGGTGGCTAGTCGTGTAGCCGCTGCAGCTTCCATTGTGGGCGCGCCTACTTCAGTGACATCGCCGCGCGCCGGCGCAACCAGCCCGCGGCGCGCGCGGGATAGCGAACGTTGCCGTCCTCGTCGTGCCACGTGTCGTGCGGGATCGACGCCGCGTGCGCCGTCGCCACGTAGTCGCTGATTCGCGCGCACGGCAAACGTGGTACGAGGCCCGATCGCTCGCACAGCTCGACCGTGGTGATCGTCGACGGTCGCGGCGGGAGCGTCAGCTTCGCGTTGCCGGCGATCGCGAGCATCGCGTCACGCACGAGCGGCGCTGCGGCGTCCATTCCGACGATGCCTTGCGTCGCAGTTCCATCGAACGTTCCTGCCCACGCGCCGACGATCACCTCGCGCGTCGCGCCGATCGCCCAGGTGTCGGCGAAGCCGCGCGCGGTGCCGGTCTTCGCGGCGATCGGGAAGTGCAGATCGAACGGGAGCTCCATGCCGAAGCCGGGGCGTCGCGCTTCCGGATCCGCGAGCATGTCCATCACGAGCCACGCGGTCTCCGGCGACACCACGCGGCGCTCCGGTGCGCGCGGCGGCGACCACCGCGAGCCATCGGGCATCACCGCGGATGCGATTCCGCGCGGCCGGCCGGCGAAGCCATCCTTCACGAGGAAGCCATAGCCGGCGGTCAGATCGAGGAGGCGGACCTTCGCCGCGCCGAGTGCCAGGCGCAGGCCGTAGTCATCGGGCGCACCTGCGAGCTCGGCGACGCCCGCGGTCCGCAGCATGCTCATCACGCGCGGGATGCCGACCTTCTGCAGCACGTCGACGGCGGCGAAGTTGTACGAGCTCGCGAGCGCCTCGCGATAGCGCACCGGTCCGTGCTCGACGCCGGCCGATGGCGCGAAGTAATCGTCCGACGTATCGCGCGTGTCCCACGTGATCGTCGCGGGGTTGTCGCCGTGCTCGATCGCCGCGGCGTACACGAACGGCTTCAGCGCGGACCCGGGATGGCGGCGGCGCGTGGTGATGTTGATCTGTCCCTGCGGTCCGCTCCACGAGACCGAGCCGATCATCACGCGCACCTCGGTCGTCTGCGCGTCGAGCACGACCAGCCCTGCTTGATCGAGGTTCTTGCGGCTCAGCGCGGCCACTTGCTCCGCGACCCGCGCCTGCAGTGCGCGCTGCAGTCGCAGATCGAGCGTCGTGGTGAGCGTGCCGCCGGCGCGCCGAACCTCGGAGGGGAGCTGGTCCGCGATCCAGCGCGTGAAGTGCGGTGCCTCGTCGCGTGGCGCGAACCGGCCAACCGCGAGCTGGGTGACGCGAGCTTGCTGCGCGCGGTCCTCGGTGATCACGCCGCGCTCGACGAGCAACGCGAGCACGCGGTCGCGCCGGCGCGTCGCCGCGTCGAGGTGCTTCCACGGATCGTAGGCGGTGGGTGCACGCGGGAGCACGGCGAGCAGCGTGGCCTCCGCGTCCGAGAGTCCGCCGGGGGGCTTGCCGAAGTAGAGCTGCGACGCAGCGGCGAAGCCATAAGCACCGTTGCCGAAGTACGCGCGGTTCAGCCATTGCTCCAGGATCGTGCGCTTGTCGACCGCCCGCTCGATCCGCAACGCGAGCATGGATTCGCGCAGCTTCGCGGACACGGTGCGCCGCTTTCCGGCGGTCGCGAGCATGCGTGCGAGCTGCATCGTCAGCGTGGAGCCGCCGAATCGGCCACCCTGCAGATCTAGCCACACGGCGCGCGCGATGCCGGCGCCATCCACGCCGCCGTGATCCCAGAACCGCTGATCCTCCGATTCGATCACGGCAGACACCGCGATCGCGGGGAGCTCGCCGAGCGGAGTCCACCGCGTGCGATCGGCACCGACCGCGGGCAGCACCGCGATCTGCTCGCCGCGGACGTCGCGGAGCACGAGTGGTTCCGCGGTCGCGACGAGCTCGTCGGGATCGAACGGCCACGCGACCACGAGCACGATGGCGACATGGACCGCGATCGCCAGCGGCAACAGCACCGCGACGAGGCCCCACCGGCCGTACCGCCACGCCGTCCGCAGCGCGCTTCGGGCCGACACGATCGAGGAACGCATCGCCTGTGTGGCTTGTTCCGGGGCGTGTCCCACTTTTGTGTCTACGGGGCCACGTGACCTCCAAGTGCGCGTCGCGACTACGCCTGTGATCGGCACCGGCACTGCACGAGTAGGAACCAAATGTCGATCTCTCGCTGGTTCCCGGATCCACGCGGGCGGCTCAGCCGCAAGCAAGTGGTGCTCTCCTACTCGATCGCCGCGGGCACGCTCGCGGGCCTTCTCGGTTCGCTGCTCGGCTGCGGCGGTCCCAAGAAGAGCGATCTGCAGGTCATGTCGTACGCGCCGCAAGGTCCGGTCGACAAGGCGGAGGCTGTCGAGATCAAGTTCGACAAGCCGGTGGTCGGCGACGCACTCGTCGGCAAGGCCGCGGATCCCGCGATCGTGCGGATCGAGCCGGCGTTCGCGTGGAAGGGCTACTGGGTGGATCGGCAGACAGTCTCGATCGCTCCCACCGAGCCGCTGTCGGCCTCGACGCGCTACAAGGTCTCGCTCGGTGGTGAGCTGGGCGCGCGGACGTCGGGCTTCCAGTTTTCGTTCGTGCACCGGCCGCTCGCGGTCGAAGGTGTGTGGGGCGTGGACGCGAGCTCGCTCCCGACGGATGGCAAGCTGCCGCTCTCGTTCAACCAGCCGGTGCTCGCCGCGGATGCCGCGCGGAGCTGCAAGCTGCTGGGCCTCACCGGCGCGATCGCGCTGAAGACGCCGTTTGGTGATGCGCAGTCGTCGGCGAACGTGTCGCTCGAGCCGGCGCAGTCGCTGATCGCCGGCGCCGCTTACACACTGACATGCGAGGGCCTCGCCGGTGCCGGCGGCAACGCGGTGCTCGAGAAGCCCTACACGCTCGCGGTGCGCGCCCGCCCACCGCTGATGGTCACGAAGATCGGTCCCGACGGCCAGGACATCGCGGCCGACGATGTGACGCTGTCGTTCCAGTTCTCGACGCCGGTCACGCTCGATGTCGTGCGCAACGCGGTGAAGAGCACGCCCGCGATCCCCGGTCTCGACCAGGGCTACCTCTCCGGCGACGGTAGGGAGTACCGCGTCACCGCAGACCTCGAGACCGAGACGGACTACCACGTCGTGGTCGCGGCGCTGACCGACACGTTCGGGCAGAAGCTCGCCGCCCCGGTGGACCAGTCGTTCCGCACCGGTGATGCGCGACCGCGGCTGTCGATGGAGCGCGGCATCTTCGCGCTCGAGGCAACCGCGAAGGGATATCCGGTGTGGTCGCGCAACGTCGGTGCGTTCCAGCTCGAGTGCGCCGCGATTCCCAGGGACAAGGTCGTTCAGGTCCTGACGACCGACATGAACTACGACCCGTGGGGCGGCAACGACGATGACAAGCCGCTCGACTGGAAGAAGCTCGCGGTCTCGCCGACCACGACGCCGTTCAAGACGACCGGCAAGAACAAGTGGCTGCTGCACGAGCTCGAGCTCGGCAAGACCTGCGCGGCGAAGGCGGGCATGCGCGGCGTGTTCCTCGCCGAGGTTCGCTCCGATGACATCAAGCGGGATCCCCAGCAGGGCTGGCTCTCGCCGCGCCGCAACCGGGTCCTCGCGAACGTCACCGACCTCGGCGTGCTGATCAAGACCGGAACGTCGTCGGGTCTCGTGTGGGTCACGTCGCTCGCATCGGGCCAGCCGGTCGCGGGCGCGAAGGTCGCGGTCTACACGCCCGAAGGCAAGCAGGTCTGGGTCGACATCACGAACGCCGAGGGACTGATCAAGATCCCCGGCAGCGCGCTGCTGAAGCTGCAGAAGGCCGTCGAGCAGCCCGAGGAGGCCGAGGGCGACTGGGAGGATTGGGACAGCTATCGCAGCCAGCGGCTGATCGCGATCGTCGAGAAGGGGACGGATCTCGCCGTCGTCGATGGGAACTGGGCGAACGGGATCCAGATCTGGAACTTCGGTCTACCCGAGGATCGCCAGGGCGGTCAGACGAAGATCCGCGGCTTCATCCAGAGCGATCGCGGGCTCTACAAGCCGGGCGAGGAGGTTCACTTCAAGGGCATCGCACGGGAGATCGCCGTGGGTTCGCCGCCGCGCGTGCCTGGCAAGAAGGGCGTCGAGATCGAGGTGCAAGACTCGCGCGGGCAGAGCGTGCTGACGACGACGGCAAAGCTCTCCGCGTTCGGCGGCTTCGCGTTCGACATGCAGCTCGGTCCGGAGGCCGCGCTCGGCGACTACTACGTGCGCGCGACGGTCGCGGACCAGGTGTTCCGCGAGAAGTTCAGCGTCGAGGAGTTCCGCGCGGCGACGTACGAGGTCAAGCTCGCGGCGGCATCGTCGGACCCGAAGCCGGGCGAGAAGCTCGGCTTCGATCTCGAGGCGAAGTATCTGTTCGGTGCACCGGTCAGCGGCGGCAAGGTCGAGTGGAACCTGCGGAAGCGCAACCACCCGCTGCGGTTCAAGGGCTTCGAGGACTACACGTTCTCGTCGAGCCCGACGCAGTGGTGGTGGTACGACCGCTACTCCGACGACTACGGCGAGTTCATCTCCGACGGCACCGGCACGACCGACGCGCAGGGCATGCTGAAGATCGCGGCGCGCGACAGTGCGACCACCTTCGACGGACCGATCGACTACATCCTGTCGGCGACCGTCACCGACGGCGCGGATCAGACGATGGGCAAGTCGTCGGTGATCACGGCGCACAAGTCGTCGCTGTACCTCGGCATGCACGCGAACGAGTTCGTGCAGGCCGCAGGCATGCCGTTCGGCGTGAACCTCGTCGCGCTGGACCCGAGCGGCAAGCGCGCCGCGGCGAAGGCACACCTGACGTTCACGCGCACGGTGCGCAGCTGCACGTGGACCGACGTCGGTGCGCGAAGCTTTCAGCGCTGCGACTCGAGTGACAAGAAGATGATCGAGCGTGACATCGCCATTCCCGCCGGCGGCACGCACGTCGAGCGGATCTATCCGACCGAGCCCGGTGACTACGTCGTGCGCGTCGAGGCGAAGGATGCGCAGGGCAACGTGGTGTCCGCAGCGAGCCAGATCTGGGTGATCGGGAAGGGTGAGGCGTTCTGGTCGGGCGATGAGGGGAATCGGATGACGCTGATCGCGAGCAAGCCGACGTTCAAGCCGGGCGAGACCGCGCGGCTCGTCGCGCAGGCGAACATGACGTCCCCGACCGCGCTGATCACGATCGAGCGCGACGGCATCATCGAGGCGCGGGTGAGGAAGCTCGGCTCTGCGTCCGAGGGCGTCGAGCTCGCGATCGCGGATGCGTGGGCGCCGAATGTGTACGCGGGCGTCGCGCTGGTCTCGGGCCGCCGCGGTGCGGGCGATCGCAACCGTCCGATGTTCAAGATGGGCATGGTCGAGCTCAAGGTGAACAGCGAGCACAAGCAGCTCGACGTCGCCGTCACGCTCGATGCCGCGACGGTGCGTCCCGGTGACAAGGTCTCGGGCAAGATCCGCGTCACGCACGGCGGTGATCCGGTCAAGGCCGAGGTCTCGCTGTCCGCGGCCGACGAGGGCATCCTCCAGCTGATCGCGTACCAGACGCCGAACCCGATGAAGACGTTCTACGCGTCGTATGGACTCGGCGTGGACTCGGGGACGAACTGGAACCGTATCGCGCGGCTCGCGGATCCGGAGTCCGGGGATCCTGACGAGGGCGGTGACTCGGCGAGCGGCGGCGATGGCCAGCGCGTGCGCAGCAAGTTCCTCGCGTCCGCGTACTGGGCGCCGATGTTGCTCACCGATGCGAACGGCGAGATCGCGTTCTCGTTCACGGCACCCGACAACCTGACGGCGTTCCGGCTGATGGCCGTCGCTGCCGATATCGGTGATCAGTTCGGGTCGGGCGAGTCGCGGCTGACCGTGAACAAGCCGCTAATGGCCGCGCCCGCGCTGCCGCGCTTCCTGCGGTCGGGCGATGCCGCGTCGGTCGGTGTCGTGATCCACAACCGCAGCGACCAGGCAGGTATGGCGACGGTGAAGGCGAAGGCGATCGGTGCGACGCTCGACGAGACCGTGCAGTCGGTCCCCCTGGCGGCGAATAGCTCCGCACGCGTGCGGTTCGCGGCGAGAGCGTCCGAGAATGCGGCGGCGTCGTTCGAGTTCGCGGTCGCGCTCGGTACCGAGAAGGACGCGGTGAAAGTCACCATCCCGATCGATCGGCCGCGGATCATCGACAACCGGCTGCTCGTCGAGAAGCAGCTCGGCAAGGAAGGCGTCTGGTCGGGGACGATCGGCTCGACCAAGGATGTGCTGCGCAACGAGAGCCAGCTCGCGATCACGATCGATCGCAGCGGTGTCGGCGACCTCGCGCCCGGGCTTCGCTCGCTCGTCGAGTATCCGTACGGCTGTCTCGAGCAGACGATGTCGCGCTTCATCCCGCTCGTGGCGGCGCGCGATCTCGCGAACACGCTCGACGATCCGAGCCTGAAGGGAACGAAGGCCTCGCAGTTCATTCGCATCGGCGTGCAGAAGGTCATCCGTCACCAGCAGGGCGACGGTCTGTTCTCGCTCTGGCCGCAGTCGCAGACGTATCCGCACCTCGCGGCGTACGCGATGTGGGGGCTCACCGTCGCGCAGAAGGCCGGCGAGCAGATTCCTGACGACGTCTTCGATCGCGGCATCACCGCGCTCTCGACCTGGGCCGCCGGCAACGCGAACCTCAAGCCGAACGGCGATGGCGCGACGATGGCGATGGCCGCGTACGTGATGGCCCTTCGCAACAAGCCCGACGCGAGCCTCAACGCGCGCCTCTACGCCGTGCGTGCCGGCCTGCCGAAATGGGGCCAGGCCTTCCTGCTCCGCGCGCTCCACCTCGCGAAGGCCGACCCGGCGCAGATCCGTGAGCTGCAGAACCTGATCGAGGCGAGCCTCGTGATCACCGACGGCCGTGCGCGGGTGAAGGAGACGTTCCCCGGCGAGGAGTACGAGCTCTACATGACCTCCGACGTCCGTGCGACGGCGATGACGCTCGCGGCGCTCCTGCAGGTGGATCCGTCGTCGAAGATGATCGATCCGCTCGTCGCGGGGCTCAAGTCCGAGCGCGGCAAGACCGGAACGTGGGTGTCGACGCAGGAGAATCTGTGGTCGCTCGTCGCGCTCTCGGACTACGGCCGCCGCTCGGCGACTGGCGAGACCACCGCGACCGTCACGGTCGGCGGCAAGCAGGTGTTCAAGAAGAAGATCGGTGGCGCGGAGATCGCGTCGGTCAAGATCCCGCTCGGTGAGACCAGCGGCGACGACATCCAGATCAAGGTCACCGACGGCGCCCACATCGCGGCGCGGGTTCGCGAGTCGCGCGTCGATGCCGGCTCCTCGGTCGCGAACGGATACTCGATCGAGCGCTTCTACCTCGATCGTTCGAGCCGCCCGACCACCGTGTTCAAGGCCGGGGACATGGTCACGGTCAAGCTCGTCGTGCGCGCCGACGCGGATCGCAAGTGGGTCGCGCTCGTCGATCCGCTGCCCGCCGGCTTCGAGGTCGTGAACCCCAAGCTCGCGTCCGGTGGTGCGACGCAGCCCCCGGTCGATACGACGGGTACGCAGCGCTGGTGGAACGCGATCACGTTCGACCACCAGGAGCTCCGCGACGATCGCGTGCAGTGGTTTGCCGACAGCATGCGCGCCGGCAGCTACGTGCTCACGTACCAGGCGCGCGCGACGATCGACGGCTCGTTCGCCGCGATGCCGGCAACGATCGAGGCGATGTACTCGCCCGACGTGCGCGCGCGCACCGAGCGCACGCTGGTGACGATCACGAAGTGATCACGCGATCCGGAGGAACACGTCGTCCGTCCTCGCCGGCGGCTCGCCGCTGATCCGCACCGCCCAGTGCTGCCACAGCGGCTCCACCGCCGGCACCGGGCGCTCCTCGATCGTCGCCGCGGCGCAGCGCCATCCGGCGCGCACCTGCCGCGCGTACCGCTCCGCGGTCAGCTGGTCGCCCGCGAGCAGCCCCAGGATTCGCGCGAATGCCGCACGATCGTCCGCGCGGACCTCGCGCTCGACGGCGGCGATCATCGCGTGCACGTCGCGTCCGCACCTGGCGACCCGCCCGCGGAGCCGCAGCTTGAGCTCTGCCGCCGGTGTGCGCGCCGGACCCTCGTCATCGAACCATCGATTCGCGCGCGGAATCTGCGCGACCAGTGGGATCCGTGCCCCGACCTCCTCACCCATCGTGCGCCGCACGCCGGCGATCACCGCGCCCACGCTGCTGCCGATGGCGAGCCCCACCAGCGTCTCGAGCAGCCGCTCGATCACCTGTGAAGCGCGGTGCCGGTCCTTCACCCTTGCCTCCGGCAGCGCGAGCTCCGCGATCGAATGGTCGAGAGAGGCGAGGGTCGCGACGACGTACGCGTCCACCGGCGTCATCACGCGGACCTCGCGAGCGCGGCGCGCCGGCGGGCATCACCCAGATATGCGAACAGTCGTGCGCGACGCTCGATGATCAGTCGATCGAAGGCCGCGACCAGCTCGTCACCCGGTGTCTTGCACGTCAGTCGCTTGTGCAGCGTCCACGCCTCGAGCACGGTGAGCCGCTCGAACAGCTCGGCGATCTCGTGCTCCTTCGCGACGTGCTGCTCGCGAGCCTGTCCCGCAGGGACCGGGCGCATCAGGATCTCGATCAGCTCGGGCTCGAACCAGTTCGCACCGCGCTCCTCGGGCCGCTTCGCGATCTGCTCGCTGATCGCCTGGAATCGCTGGTGCATTGCGGAGTTGGATGGCTTGTCGTTCGTCATGGGCGCGCCTATCGGCCGGCCGCCGAAACGGTTGCGCAACTTTCGCAACGGTCAGCCGATACGCCCTCCCATGGAAAAAGCCGACAAGGACAAGACGCAGGCTGGCGCCGTTCAGGGCGCTGCATCCGCTGCCGTGACCAGCAAGGAGAAGCACGTCGCGCGTGCGGCACCGAACGACGGTGCTCGAGACGTGGGGCTTCGCCGGGCACGGGCAAGACGATGGTCGCGGGCCTCGTTGCGAAGGAGCTGGGGCTGGACCTCTTCGAACAGCGACGCCAGCGGCTTCTCGGTCTCGCCGATGTACTTCGAGACGATCTTCGACAGGTCGACCTGATGGTCCGGAAAACAGCGCGGTGACGCCGTGGCCCTTTCCGACCTTCGCTCCTTGCGGCCGAAGCGGGACACGCGGTGCTGCTGTTCGACGAAGCGGACTCGCTGTTCGCGAAACGGACGGAGGTGAAGTCGTCGAACGATCGACGACGCGTTCGGCGACGAATCTCTCTGCACGTCAGGTTTCCGATGCCGGAGGAGGCGCAGCGCGAGCTGCTATGGCGCGCGATGCTGCCGGACGCGGCACCGATCGCAGGAGAGCTCGAGCTGGGACGACTCGCACGCGAGCTCGAGCTGAGCGGCGGCTACATCAAGAACGCGGTGCTGCGGGCGGCCTATCTCGCTGCCGAGGAGCGCAGCGCGATCGGCATGAAGCACCTCTGGAAGTCGGCGCGCGCCGAGTACGAGGCGATGGGCAAGATGGCGTTTCAGCTCGCGGGCTGATCACGGGGTCGTGCAGGTGTCGGTGACCGCGGGCTGGGCGCACGCGAGGCACAGCGAGGTCGGGAGCTGATCGTCACCGCAGTCGGCCTGCGAGGCGAGCGATGCGCACGACGACGTGGTCGTCGATGGATGGTTCTCGCCGCCGCCGCCGCGCGGGTCACCGTCGTAGGAGACGGTCGACACCTTGAAGCCGCCCTCGGTGGTGAGCCCGTAGAACGCGCGGGCGACGCGGCTGTCGATACCCTGGATGTCCCAGACGACGAGGAACGGCTCGTTCGATTCGATCGCCGCGAGCACGCAGTTCTTCGCGGCGGTGAACTGCGCGGTGGTGGACTGGGGGCCGAGGCTGCCGCAGTTCTTGGTCGACTGACCGGCGAGGTCCGCCTCGAGGACATCGGCGATCTTGCAGCTGGCGGGATCGCCGACGCCGCTACCGGTGGTGCTGCAGGCAGCGAGGAGGGAGGAAGCGAGGAGGAGAGGACGGATCATGCTGCGGTCTGGAGCAACGGGCGCGCCGGACCGTGCGGCGCGGAACCTCGCGGGATCTCGACTGCAGCCCACCACGGAGTCGAGGGACCCTGAGATGGGTGTCAGCGCGGCGTCACATCCAGCCGAACCGCATCCCGATCTGGACGCCGGGGAGCCGGCCGAAGAACGTGCGGCCCTCGCCGTGGAGCTCGATGAAGTCGGTCGTGAAGTCGATGAACATGCTCACGACCTTGAAGTTCGCGTCGATCGCCGCGCCGCCGCCGATGCCGAGACCCTGATAGCCGGGCAGCGCGAGATCCGCCATGAAGAAGCGCGGCCCGCCGTGGAGCACGAAGTCGAGGCCGATCTTCTTCGTGTAGGTCGAGTGCAGCACGCGCCACGAGCGCCGTAGGTCGATGCCGAACTGCATGAGCTCCAGCGAGGGCGTCGCCGCCGTGGCGCACTCCTCGCCGTAGCAGTCGATGTAGAACAGATCGGGCGCGAAGCCGCCGCCGAACCCCTCGACGGCCCACGGTCCGCGCGACACCCCGATCCCGACGAGCAGCCGCGGAGCGCCACTGCCGAACCGGGACAGGTCGCCGCTATAGGACGCCCCGCCGATGCTCTCGAACAGGTAGCCGCCGGCCGAGGCGGGGGTCGAGAGGGCGAGAATCACGAGGATCGTCCAGCGCATTCCTATCCGTCGCACGGGCCGAGGAACGGGCAAAGCTGCGAGGGGTGGCAGCTGATGGCCACCTGTCGACCGAACGTCGCGATATGCGGAGATCGATCAGTGGGTTAGTGCGTGTAAGGTCACACGGCATGGTGCGTCCGCTCGCAGCCCTCGCGCTGATCCTCGTCGTCGTCGGCGGGACGCCGGCGCGTGCGAGTGGCACCGCACGTGTGATGGGCATGTATCCCACCTCCGCGGGGACTGCTGCCTCGGCACCGCTGCCGATGCTCGACAGCAAGATCGAGGTCACCGTGCGGGGACCGATCGTCGAGACGGTCGTCACGCAGAAGTTCATCAACCGCTCCGACCGCGCGGTCGAGGCGACCTACATCTTCCCGCTGCCGTTCGACGCCGCGATCACCGCGATGTCGATCAAGGCGGGCACGCGGACGATCAAGGCGGCGATCGAGAAGCGCGAGGAAGCGCAACGCCGGTACGAGTCGGCTGTGAGCGCGGGCGTGTCGGCGGCGGTGCTCGATCAGGAGCGACCGGATGTGTTCACGCAGACGGTCGCTGCCATCCCTCCGAAGGGCACGGTCGAGATCGTGCTGCGCTACGACTCGCTCGCCCGCTACTCCGACGGCACCTGGCAGCTCGTCCTGCCGATGGTGGTCGCACCGAGGTTCGTGCCGGGTACGATCAGTGGACGGCCGACGACGGGAACGGGCCGCGCGCCCGATACCGATCGCGCGCCGGATGCATCGCGCGTGACGCCGGGTGCAGCACCGCAGGCGGGCGGCGCGACGAGCGTGTCCGTGCACTTCGCCGAGCTGGTCAGCAATGTCACGAGCCCGACGCACGAGCTCGCAGATGCGACGGGACCCGACATCGCGTTCACCGATCCACACTCCGATCACGACGCGGTGATCCGCTGGAAGGCGAGCGTGCCGGCGGCGGGCTGGGTGGAGTCCGATCCGCGCGGTGGCTTCGCGGCCGTGATCGTCCAGGCACCGGCGGTGCCGGTCAAGAAGGGCACGCAGCGCCTGCTGCTCGTGCTCGATCGTGCGGCGACGATGCGTGGCGATGCGAACGTGGTCGCTCAGCCGTTCCTGCGCACGCTGCTGGGTTCGCTCGGCACCGGCGACAAGGTCTCGGTGACGGGCAGCGACAGGATCGGCTGGAGCGCGCCGGCAGATGCGCTCCGCGCCGTGGAGCAGGCGTGGACCAAGCCGGGCGGCCCGCTCGATCTGACGCGTGCGCTCGCGGCCGCGCGGCCCGACGGTGCAGCGATCCTCGTGGTGACCGACGGCCTGGTCGCCGACGACGCGGGCGTGATCGCTGCGGGCAAGAAGCTGGGCGTGCCGGTGCACGTGGTTGGCGTGGGTCCTGCTCCAGCGCGGGCGCTGCTGACGCAGCTCGCGGCGACGACCGGCGGCACCGTGCGCTTCGTGCTGCCGTCGGATGACCTTTCCGCGATCGCGAAGGCGACCGTGGCCGACATCGCGACGCAGCCGCAGCCGTTGACGGTGAACTGGGGCACGCTCGCCGCGAGCGACGTGGTGCCGGGCATCCTCCCGCGCCTCGGTGCGGGCCAGGCGATGCTCGTGCTCGCACGCGTGAAGAAGGCGCAGGCCGCGAACGTGCGCGCGCGTGGCGAGGTGTTCGCGATCGAGACGCTGCGATCCGCAAACGCCATCGCCGGCGCGACGACGACGGCCGGTCCCCTCGCCCGCAGGTGGGCGCGGATCCGACTCGACGAGATGCTCGTCGGTGCGCGCGATGAAGGCGCGGTGACAAGGCACGCGCTGGAGTTCGGCCTCGTCTCGCCGTACACGTCGCTCGTCGCAATCGGTACCGATGTCGTGGTGCAGGGCGGTACGAAGCACTCGGTCGCGGTGCCGGTGTCGGTGCCGTCGGGGATGCACTGGACCGACGTCAAGCTCGAGACCACGCTCGACTTCGACGCGAACGTGACGGGCGAATCGCTGAAGACGTCGAAGGTCGACAAGCTCGAGAACGACGGGCGGAAGAAGCAGCCGGTGAAGAAGGCCCCGAAGCAGGGGCAGGATGCGGGCGGCGTCTATGCCCGTCCGCCCGTTCAGCCGACCACGCCGACGACCGGCGGAGCTGCGGGCTCCGGCGATGCCGAGGGCACCGACGACAGCGAGGATGAAGAGGATCCGTCGTCGGGCTCGAAGATGAAGGACGTCGCGACGCTGGATTCGGCGCCGATGTCGGCCGAGTCGATCACGCTCACCGCCGGCAGCGTGCGCGGCATCACCGTCGCGCAGCGCAGCGTGCTCGGCCGCGGCTGGCGTGCATCGCTCGGCCTCGGCGGCGGCGTCGTCGTCCAGGATCAGGCGAACCGCGGCATGATCGCGACGAGCCTGCGTGCGGAGATCGCCGTCGGCGGACGCTCGATGGTCGGTGCGGAAGGCTCGCTGTGGCTCGTCGGCGGGCTGAACGCCGAGGGCCGCGTGCTCGCGACGTTCGCGCGGCTGGGCCTCGTGCGCTGGTTCGAGCTCGGCGTCGGCTTCGGTCTGCACGTCGGTGACGGGATCGGCCCGGCCGCCTCGCTCAGCCTGCGCTTCCACCTCCCGCCAGCGCCGTGGGTCTCGACCTACCTCCGCTACGACGGCGCGTTGCTCCCGCAGCCCGACGACGACACGCGCCAGGGACAGAACAGCGCCACGCTCGGTGTGGAGTGGGGCTTCTAGCTCGCACCCGAAAATGCAGAACGGCGGTTTGCACCGCCGCACGCGAGAGTCAGAGCAAGAACTGGATCACCAGATCGCGGTGTACCCAACGTTGACCGTCATCGCACTCCTCATCGCGACGGTCTCGATGTCGTTCTCCGACATCTCGCTGTGGGAAATGTACTGATACTGCAGGTACGGCGTGAGGACGCCGGAGTCACCGATGAGGAAACTCGCACCGAGGCGCGGCGCGATCGCGAGGCCAGCGCCGAGCGCTTCCTCGTACGCGACACCGACGCCCATGCCGAGGAAGCCGAAGATCTTGTCCTGCACGGGCATGTGATACGAGGGCTCGACGAGCGCGGAGTACGTGACCGCGCTCTCGTTGTTCGCCTTCACGCTCTGCACCGCGAGGATGCCGGTCAGCCGCATGTTGTCGGCGATGAAAAAGCCGTACGACGGCGCGAGTGAGACGCTGCGGAACTTCGACGACATCATGAGGCCCATCGAGGCGCCGGCCTCGCGAGTTCCCTTGCGGCCGTAGATCACGTCGTCCGGGATCATGCCGTGCTGGATGACGGTGGACGATGAATCATCGACCACCGGCTCGGCGACGGGTGCGGGCGTGCCCGTCGGGGGCGGCAGCGGCTCGGGATTGGACGCCGCGACCGGGGCACCGGCGGGGGTCGCCACGTCCTCCGCGAACGCGGGCGTCGCGGCGGCGGCGAGCAGGAAGGAAGCGAGGATCGTTCTCTTCATCGTACGGCGGACTCGAGCAACCCGCGTACCAGTGAGCCAACTCCGACGAATTCCTCGCAGGTGCGACGTCGACGCACGGTAGAGGCGTGCCGGGGTGATACAACGCGCGCGTGCGGCACATCCGCCTCACCGTCGAGTACGACGGCACCACGCTCTGCGGCTGGCAGCGTCAGCCCAACGGGCCGACGGTGCAGCAGCACCTCGAGGAGGCGCTGTCGAAGCTGCTCTCGCACGAGGTCCGCGTGCGCGGTGCATCGCGCACCGATGCGGGCGTGCACGCGCGCGGTCAGGTTGCGGTGTTTCACACCGAGAAGACGATCCCGTTGCACGGCATCCGTCGCGGTTTGAATTCACTACTGCCCGAGACGATCTGCGTGCACGACGTGATCGAGGTCGGCGACGACTTCGATCCACGGCACAGCGCGACGGGAAAGCACTACCGCTACACGATCCTGCGCGCATCGACGAGATCGCCGCGCTGGCGTGATCGTGCGTGGCACCACGCGCGGCCACTCGATCTGGACGCGATGCGCGCAGCCGCGGCGGTGCTGGTCGGCGAGCACGACTTTTCCGCCTTCCGCTCGGTCCACTGCGCGGCGAAGACGACGACGCGCCGGATCCAGACGCTCGACCTGGTGGAGCACCCCGAGGACGTCCTGACGGTGGAGGTTCGTGGCAACGCGTTCCTCCGCAACATGGTGCGGATCCTGGTCGGCACGCTGGTCGATGTGGGTGTCGGGCGGTTCTCGGTCACGCAAGTTGCCGAGATCCTTGCATCCAAGGACCGTACGAGGGCGGGGCTGACCGCTCCCGCGCATGGGCTCGAGCTGGTCGAGGTCCGGTACGACGGCCGGCGTGTAAGCTCCGGTCCTCACTAGCGTTGATCAGGTGTCCGTGGCCTCCGAACCCGCCACAGCAGTCGAGCTCGAAGAAGAGCAAAGGCTCGTGGAGGAGGCCCAGCAGGGCAACCTCGACGCCATGAGACCGATCCTCGAACGCTATGCACAGCCGCTGTACGGCACGGTGATCCTGCCGCGCCTCGGCGACACCGTGTCTGCGGAGGAGGTGCTGCGCGACACGCTCGCGACAGCGGTCGAGAAGATCAAGCGGTTCACGTGGCAGGGAAAGTCGATCTATCCGTGGCTGCGCCAGATCGCGATCAACAAGGTCTTCGACGTCCACCGCCAGTCCAAGCGCTCCCGCCGCCTCGCCGACGCGATGGCGCACGAGGTTCAGACCGAGTCCGACCCCACGAGCCACGCCGACGCGCTGCTGATGGCAGATCAGGAGCGGCGCTCCCACAGAGGCCGCATCGACGAGACCATGCAGCAACTCCAGGAGAGGTACCGGACCGCGATCGAGCTACGCTTGATCCAGGAGCTGTCGCGCGAGGAGTGCGCGAAGCGACTCGGGGTCACGATCGGGACGTTCGACGTTCTTCTGTTCCGAGCAGTCCGCGCCTTCCGCAAGCACTTCGGCGTGCAGGAGCACCCTGATGCCCACTAACAGAGACGACGACATCCTCGACAGCCCCGTGCCCGATCCTGACATGGAGGCGACGCCGTCGGAGCGGGCGCACGCGAAGGCGTTCGCGGACATCATCGACAAGGCGATCGCGGGCAAGACTCCGCCCGCGATGTCGGCGGATGACCGCGCGCTGGTCGAGGTCGCCACGGTGATCCGCGCGGCGAACGGGCAGCTGGAGCTCTCCGCGAACAGGCAGCGCTCGCTCGTCGAGGATGCGCTGCGACAGGCGGTCGGTGGTGTGGCTGCGAGCGGAAGCGGTGCTGGCGTGACGCCGATCGCAAGGCCGCGCGCGAAGAAGTGGGTGCCGTGGGCGATCACCGGGTTGTCGACTGCGGTCGCAGCGGCGGCCGTGCTCGTGCTGTGGCTGCGCGCACCGGAGACCAAGGTCGTCGAGAAGCCCGCCGTGGCGAAGGTCCCGGCGAGCTGGACGTCCCGCCCGGCGGATCCGCTGATCGGACCCATCGCGCGCGAGCAGGCGGGAGATGCGAGCTCCCGGATCGATTACATCTTTGCGGATCGCCTCGATGGCTACCGCGAGCGACGCATGACTCCGCGTGGAGGTAAGCCATGAAGCCCTGGAAGCCGGTCGTGATCGTCGCTCTGCTCACGAGCGCGATCTCGATCACGTTCGTCGCCTGCTCCGCGAATGACCGCGATGCGAGCCCACCGTCACAGACCCGGACGGCGGAGCCTACCGACGTCATCGACGAGCAGCTGATGGTCGCGCTTGGCCAGGCGAAGAATTTTCATCGCAAGGCGAAGGTCTACATGAGCGATGGCAACCTCGCCGCCGCCACCACGTCGGTCCGCCAGATCCTCTCGCTGCGGTTTCCCGCGGGCGCGCCCGAGGCAGAGGACGTGCGCAACGATGCGCGCGCGCTGCTCGCGAAGCTGCTCGTCAGCCAGAACCAGGTCGAGGAAGCGATGACCACGGTGAGCGAGGGTCTGGCGCAGAGCCAGCGCGAGAGCTTCTTCGTCGCGAACCTCCACACGGTGCAGGGCGAGATCCACGAGGCGCGCGCGGCGGCGGCGGATGCCGAGGGCGAGCCCGGCAAGGTGCGCGCGGCCGAGGAGCGGCGCAAGGCGATCGCGGCGTACGACCGCTCGATCCAGATCAACGAGAAGCTGCAGAAGCAGCTGATGGAGGAGAGGTGAGGATCGCGCTCCTGGCGCTGCTCCTGGCAGTCGCCGCGTGCCCCGGCGCACCGAAGGGCCCTTCGGCATCGGAGATGCGGATGCAGAAGCAGAACCAGATCACGGCGCTGTGGACGCAGATCCGCGACTGGCGTCGAGAGGCCGGGATGGACGTCGATCCGTCGCCCATCCTGATCTCGCAGCCGCCGAAGACAGTCTCGGATGCAAAGCGTGTGTGCCCCGAGAGTCACACGGTGCCCGCGACGTGCCACGACATCTGCAGCCTCGCCGATGCGATCTGTGACAACGCCGAGGCGATCTGCGGGCTCGCCGACGACCTCGGCAAGCAGGACGACTTCGCGCAGGGCAAGTGCACGAGTGCGAAAGCCTCGTGCCGTGAGGCGAAGCAGCGCTGTTGCGGCTGCTCCGACAAGACGCCGTGAGAGGCCTACTGTTCGGAGTGGCGTGCGCAGCGCTCGTCGCGTGCGCGATGGGCGGAGCGAAGAAGTCAGCGGTCAGCGGCTCGCCCGCACCGACCGCGGCAGAGGGCGGCATGGGCGCGATGCCGGGCCAGTCCCCCGAGCACGACGAGATCATGCGCCTCGACCAGGCGATCACCGAGGAGCTCGCGAAGCGCAACCTGGCGCCAGCGCCCGAGGCATCGTGCGGCGCGACCTGTGATCTCGCACCCGTCGCGATGGATGCGCGGCCGATCGCCGACGATCCCAACGGCAAGAGCTGCAAGCCCGCTCCGAGTGACACGTGCAAGGACAGCTGCACGCTGTCCGACTCGATCTGCAAGAACGCGGAACGGATCTGCACGATCGCGAAGCAGCTCGGCGAGCACGACGCGTACGCGAACGACAAGTGCGTGCGAGGCTCGGCGTCGTGCAAGCAGTCCAAGGACCGCTGCTGCGGTTGCCTCTGATCGTCCCCGCCGCCGCCGAACAGCACGACGCGATCTGGGCCGCGCTCGAGCCCGTGCTGCGCGCCGGCGAGGAATACGCGCTGCCGCGCGACTGGTCTCGGGACGCACCGCCGGTACCTGCGGCGCACGCGTAGAACCTGAGGCCTGGCTCGTCCTCGTCGGCGACGCGGCGCAAAGCGCTGTGCGAGAGTGTCCTGGTCACGTGGACTGTTGCACAATCGAACTTCACGGAAGGATTCGTCTCCGCCATGGCTTCAGACTGGGCTCGCATCGTCCTGGACAACAGGACCGTCGAGGACGAGCTCGTTGCGATCGCGGGCAAGAACAATTGGGGACTACGCGATTTCAACGCGAAGTCTGGGGACCAGCCCGCAGAGCGCATCTACGCGACGCGAGACCGAGCCACCCAGATCCATTGGATCGACGACCACAAGATCGGTGTCGTCTACATTTACGTGCAGGGACCCAAGACGTCGAAGATCGAACGGCTCCTTCGGCAGAAGCTCGTACACCACCCGTCCAAGCTGATCTTGGAGCGTGCACGTGACGCGAAGCTGGCTCCAGCGGACCGTCGCGACGCGCTGTATCACCTCGCTCTGGATAAGATGCAACACGGCTTCGATCAGGAGACGTTCGACATCTACAAGCATGCGATGCAGGATCCCGATCCGTTCGTGCGCGGCTCCGCGGTCCTTGGCTCGACGTATCTAGGTTGGCCACAGCTCGCAGAGCCGATGCGTGCGCTCGCGACAGCCGATGAGCCGGACGAGTCGATCCGCCAGGATGCGGCGACGCTGGTCGAGCGACTGGACAAACTAGGAACGAAGTTGGGCCTGATCCCCACGCTGATCGCGCGTCTGGCACAAGGACTCGACCGTGATCCTCAGCTGCTCGCGCAGCAACTTGCAACGGTGTCCGCTCCAGACGCGCGCGGCCAACGGCTCACGGTGGCGTGCCCGAGCTTCGCTTCCGCGGAAGTCTCCGCCTATCAGGGCGAGACGAGCATGATCATTCTGACTCTTGCGCAGCACCTCACGCTCGGCGCGCTGGCACAGGTTTTCGGCCGGTACAGGGAGACTCCCAGGGTAGGCCCATTCGCTCCGAGAAAGTTCGCCTTTTCACCGCACGACGGTACTTCGCATCCGTTCACCGTACACATCACCGCATACGTGTCAGCCGACGAGGGAGTGCACGACACTGCAGCGATCGAACGCGTGTTGATTTCATGCTCCCCCACCGAAACGAGCGACGCGATCTCGACTACCGATGATGAACCGTCGCCGATCGTCGTCTGGCTGTTGATGGCAGCCTGATTCCGTCGCGTTCTGGCGGTTAAGCCGGTCGGCGGGAAAGTCGCGGCGCCGAAGACCTCGCCGTTACGATCTGGTTCAGCGAGGACGCCGAAAAGATCGAGGGCCCCGA
>JACCRC010000396.1 GCA_013813765.1 Deltaproteobacteria bacterium
CCCGACGCCGAATCCGAACCCGACGCAGAGCCCGGATCGGTTGTCGAGCCCGAACCTGGATCCGTGCCCTGTGCGCTCACGCCAACCGGCGCGGCGATCGCGGCCGCGAGCAACACGACGAGTCCGGCTCGCCGGCTCACGAGCGCATCGCTCCTTCCGCCCGTACGCCAGCCGGCGCGACGACCGCAGCCGCAACCAACACCACCAGTCCAGCGCGCTGGGTCACGAGCGCATCACTCCTCGCGCGCGCACGCCGAGCGGCGCAGCGAGCCTGCCGTTCACGACGCCCACGATCGCGGCGCGCGTGCTCATCCGTGCGACATCCTCTTCGAGCGTGCCTTGAAGAACGCGACCAGCGCGTCGACGTACGGCTCGTTCGTGCTGACCTTCACGACATCGAGGTTCAGCCGGCGCAGCGCCTGATCGCGCGCGGCCGAGGCTTGCTTCGCGAGCTTCGCGAAGTCGCGGGCAACGCGGCCGCTGGTGTCGACCTCGACGACCTCGCCGGTCTCGAGATCCTCGAGCACGAGCAGCCCCACGCGCGGCAGCACCTCTTCCATCGGATCCGAGACGACCACCGGCACCAGCTCGTGACGCTGGCGCGCGATCTTCATCGCCTGCTCCCAGCCCGTCGTGAGGAAGTCCGAGACGAGGAACAGCACGGAGCGACGGCGCGCGACCTTCGAGAAGAAGTCGAGCGACTTCGCGAGATCGGTTCCGCGCGACTGCGGCTGGAACGCGAGGATCTCTCCGATGACGCGCAGCACATGACGGCGGCCCTTCTTCGGCGGCACGTACTTCTCGACCTTGTCGGTGACGATGTACAGCCCGACGCGATCGTTGTTCTTGATCGCCGAGAACGCGACGACCGCGGCCAGCTCCGCCGCGAGCTCGCGCTTCACCGAGCCCTGCGTACCGAAGTACTCCGACGCGCTCATGTCGATCATGAGGTTGACGGTGCGATCGCGCTCCTCGACGAACTGCTTGATATGCGGCGCGTTCATGCGCGCCGTGATGTTCCAGTCGATCGAGCGGACGTCGTCGCCGGGGTAATACGGGCGCACGTCCGAGAAGATCAGACCGCGGCCCTTGAACACCGAGTGGTACTGACCCGAGATCGTCTCGTCGACGAGACGACGCGAGGCGATCTCGATCTTCTTCGCCTTCTTGAACAGCTCCGCGGTGCTCAGCGGCATCGCTACGGCACGGGGAGGTACTCGAAGACGCGACGGATCACGTCCTCCGAGCTGACCTCCTCCGCCTCTGCCTCGTAGGTGACGGAGACGCGGTGGCGCATGACATCGAGCGAGATCGCCTTGATGTCGTCCGGCGTGACGTACGCGCGGTGGTTGATGAACGCGTGCGCGCGTGCGGCAACCGCGAGTGACAGCGTCGCGCGCGGCGACCCACCATACTCGATCAGCGGCGCGAGCTCGCCGAGGCCGTAGTCGCGCGGGCGGCGCGTGGCCTGCACGATGTGAACGATGTAATCGCGCACGCGATCGTCGATATAGATCTGCGAGACCACGCGGCGCGCGGCCTTCACCTTCTCGATCGTGGCGACCTCGGTCGCCGCCGGCACGTCGAGCGTGCTCATCCGATCGAGCATCCCGCGCTCCTCGGCGGCCGTCGGGTACGTGACCTTGATCAGCAGCATGAACCGATCGAGCTGTGCCTCCGGCAGCGGGAACGTGCCTTCCTGCTCGATCGGATTCTGCGTCGCCAGCACGAGGAACGGATCCGGAAGCTGATGCGTGGTGTCGCCGATCGTGACCTGTCGCTCCTGCATCGCCTCGAGGAGCGCGGACTGGACCTTCGCGGGCGCGCGATTGACCTCGTCGGCGAGCACGAGGTTCGCGAACAGCGGGCCACGCTTCTGCGTGAACTGCCCGGTGTGCATGTTGTAGATGATGGTGCCGGTGATATCGGCCGGCAGCAGATCCGGCGTGAACTGGATCCGCTGGAACGAGGCGTTGATCGTCTGCGACAGCGTCTTCACGGTCAGCGTCTTCGCCAGACCTGGCACGCCCTCGATCAGGCAGTGACCACCGGTGAGCAGGCCGATCATGATCCGCTCGACCATGTCCTTCTGGCCCACGACGACCCTGCCGACCTGCGTGAACACGTCATCGAGGAACGCGCTCGCTTCCTTGACCTCGTGGGTCAGCGCCTCGACATCGACCGTCGATACCGACGGCGGCGGCGATGACTTGACGTTCGTGAGCGCGACCGGATCGGAAAGGGTGTCCATGGACCCCCCTGAGGGTGTCACAAAGAATGGGGATATGCCCGTCTCCATGCTGTCGCGCTCCTCCCCAGGCAACCGCGTGGCGCCCGCGCGTATTCCAGGGTTATGTTCCCCACATGGCGGAGCAACCGGTCTCCCTGCAGCCCGTGGACTTTTCAACCCACGTGCTCTCGCTCGCGTCGACGGCGCTGATCGCGCTCGGCAAGATGCCGCCTCCGGACGGGCAACCGATGCCCATCGATCTCGAGACCGCGCGCCACCTGATCGATGTGCTCGCGATGCTCGAGCACAAGACCAAGGGTAACCTCGAGGAAGCCGAGGGCAAGCTGATCGCGAGCCTCGTCTACGATCTCCGCGTCGCCTACGTCGACGCGCAGAAGGCGCAGGGAGCCAAATAATCGTGCGCGGCATCTCACTGCCGCTCGTGCTCGGTGCAACCGCTGCGCTCTGCGCGTGTCGCGAGCGCACCGATGGCGATTCGCCGCGCCCCACCACGACCGGAAGCGCGGGCGTCTCCCGCCCGACAGAGCAGCCGCGAATGTACGCCGCGGCGCCCGGCTCGTTCGTCGATCTCGTCGCGACCGCGCGGCGCGGCGTCGTCGCGGTTCGCGCGGCGACCCCCGTGAAGTCCGGACCCGCGGCGATGTTCCCCGGCGCGCCCGAGACCACCGCCGACGTCGGGCTCGGCACCGGCTTCTTGATCGAGGCGCGCGGTACCTACGTCGTCACAACCTACAAGATCGCGTCGGCCTCCCCCGAGCTCCGCGTGGTCCTCGACGACACGACCGAGGTGCCCGCGAAGATGATCGGCCGTGATGTCGATCTCGACGTCGCGCTCCTCTCCGTCGATCGCCCTCGCCTGCCGTCCCTCGCGCTCGGCGACTCGAACGACGTGAAGATCGGCGAGTGGATCGTGGTGCTCGGCAATCCGTTCGGCGAGGAGGTCACCGCCTCCGCGGGCCTCGTCTCCTCGTCCGGCCGCGAGGCTGCTGGCTCGCTGCTGCAGGATCGCGGCATGGCCTACCGCACGTTCCGCCTGTTCCTGCAGACCGACGCGCGCATCCACCGTGGCAACTCCGGCGGTCCGGTGCTCGACACCGCCGGTCAGGTCGTCGGCATGGCGGTCGCCACTGGCGATCGACCCGGCGAGCTCTCGTTCATCCTGCCGATCAACCGGTTCAAGGAGATCGTCGGTCAGCTCCGCGACAGCGGTCAGGTCGCGCGGTCCTGGCTCGGCGCGAAGGTGAAGCCCGTCACCACCGAGCTCGCGCAGCAGCTCGGGTTGCCCGGCACCGCCGGCGCGTACATCACGGAGATCGTGCCCGGCTCGCCCGCGATCCGCTCCGCGCTGCGTCCCGGTGACGTGATCCTGCGCTGGAACAGCCAGCCCGTCGACAACCGCACGCTGCCGTGGTCCGTCGCGTCGGCGCCCGCCGGTCAGGCCGTCGCGATCGCGGTGTGGCGCAGCGGCGCCGAGATCCAGATCCCGGTCGTGCCCGAGCGCATGCCGCAGTAGCGGCTTACGGCAAGCTCTGCTGCACGCCGATCGCGACGACCGGCTCTGGCAGCACGAACCGACGGAGCGTGGCGTCGTCGAAGTACACGCCCGCGGTAGAGGTATAGACGTTGACGCCGACGCTGCCGGCCGTGGTCGCGCCGACCGGCGAGAACCCCGACGCCGGCACGTAGCGCACGCCGTTGATGTCGACCGCCATTCGATCCGCGTAGGCGTAGAACGTGACGCGAAACCACGTGTCGGCCACCGCGGGCGTCGCGCCGTTCGGCGGCGGGATGATCACGCTGTACATGCTGTTGACGTACTTCGCGATGTTCCACGTCGGCGGCTGGCCCGTTGCCGGTGGCTGCAGGTTCGACAGGTAGACAGAATTCGACTCCCCTCGAACGCTCGAGTTCGCATCGGTATTCGCCGGCACGTCGATGTTCCACCAGATGTCCCACGCGACATTGGCCTCGTTGATCCCGTTGGTGTAGGCACCGCGGCTGCTCGCCGTGGTCGCCGGCGTAACCAGCGACCGCGTGCCGCGGTGGACCCGCGCCGTCGTCGTCGTCACGCCGGTGTCGACGGACCATCTGGCGAGACCCGATTCGAAGTCGTCCGAGAACAGGAACACCGTGGACGGATTCGCGGGCGGCGCACCGGGCGTCGCGTTGCCGTAATAGACCCAGTAGCGCGCGGTCGCATTCGCGGCCAGGGCGGTGTCGGCCTTGAACCACAGCCTCGTGGCCGCCGTGTTCCACGCCGCTCCGGTGTCGAGCACGCGATCCACCGGCGTTCCGTCGTCGCGGACGATCCGCACGTCACCGCCCGACGCGAGCGACGCGCCGCTTCCGACCAGCGCCGCGTGATCGATCGTGATCGCGATCGAGTAGCCCGCCGGCATCCCGTTCGTGCCCGCCGTCACGTCGATCGGGCGGCGGTGCGTCCAGGCGAGGTTCCACCAGTTCGGCGGTGCGTCGAGCGGCGGTCCATCGGTCGATGCGTCCGCCGGACCATCCCCCGGTGGCGCATCGATCACCGAGGCATCGACATCGCCGGCGCCTGCAAGCACGCAGACCTCCGTGCCCCCGCGCACCATGCACTCCTGCCCCGCGGGACAGCGGCTCGGCGATCCGGCCGGCGCGCACGCGAGCCCGACCGGCGCGCTGGGCGAATAGCACCCCGCCACCGTCAACAGCCCGAGCCAGAGGCCACGCACCCGAGGAGTGTAGTCGCGACGCCTCGAACGCGGTCCGCGAAAACAAGGGGCGCACGCGTTTTGGCGCCCGCGAATGGTGTCCAGCGTCACCGGAACCCCGATCCAATGCCGCGCACACGGTCGGGGCGCGAGCCCGCGGTCACTTCTTCTTCGGTCGCCGTGCGGGACGGTCTCCGAGCCAGATGTCGACGAGCTCGCCGTTCTCGTACCAGGCACCGCTCTCCATTGCCCCCGAGGGCAGATACGTGCGCTCCTCGGTCACACGTCCCTTGGCGTCGTAGTCCTCCTCCTTCCACTTCGTGGTGGTGTTCGACTGGAACGGCGTCTGCCAGGTGATCCACGTGCCGACCTTCACGCCCTTGACGCGTTTGCCTTCGATAAACTTCTGGCCAGTGTCGTAGTAGAGCGTCTCCTGCCCGGTCCGCACGCCATCGATCATGGTGCCGGCGATCTCGAGGGACCCGCCCGGATACAGGTCAACGTATGGACCGTTCGGCTTGCCGTTCTTCTCGCAGGTGATCCTCGTGCGATCCTGGCGCTGGCTCTGCTCGCTGAGGTTCAGCCGCTCCACGACCTTCTTCTCGGTTCCCGCCGGGCACTCGAGATCTGTCGTGGTCAGCTTCTGGTCCTGGAACCAGGTGGTGACGCGGATCTGCTTGCCGTTCTCGTCGTACTCGCCGACCTCTCCGTCCTTCTTGCCGTCGCGCCACCGCGTCACGGTCCCGACCCAGCGGCCCTTCGTGTTGCTCATCGCATGGAACGTCTTCCGGCCCTGCTCGTCCCAGCTCAGCTGCGGACCAGTCATCACGCCGTCGACGTAGGTGAAGTAGGACTTTCGTTTGCCCGAGGCTGTCGACCACAGCGTCACCAGCGGGCCGTGCGGCTGGCCGTTCTTCGCGCAGTGCTGGACCTCGGGGACGGGATTGGATCCGCTCGCACCCGGCGGGCACGGGGGAAACCCACCGTCGGCGGTCGGCTCCGCCATCGGATCCCAGGCCACAGGGACCGGACTCGGTGCCTCGATCGACCTCCGCACTCCCTTCGGGAGTGCTGCGCTCCCGACGTCCGTCGGGCTTGCGATCGGCGGCGTGACTCGCGCGGGCTCGGAAGGCGCGCACGGCGGCTTGCTCGGTTCAGCGTTCTCGCTCTTCGAGCACGCCGCCGTGATGACAGCGAGCGTAAACGCGACGCGACGCATGGCGCCGATACTACCGCGCGGTCAGTTGAAGCCGTCGTTGCCACCCTGCAGGTAGCGCGCGAACACCGTCTTTTGACCGATCACGCCGAAGTCGACGAGGACCTTCTGATCCTTCCCCGTCCCCGTCACGCTGACGACGCGACCCGCGCCGAGCGTTCCGTGGATCACCGTCGAGCCGAGGGAGAAGCCGCCCGCCGGGCGATAGTCGTCGTCGGTGACCCGGTACACCGGCTCACCCGCGTCGTACTCCGCGCGCTGATCCAGCTCGTCCCGCGCGGGACGTGGGCCGCGGCGCGGCTTGCCCGCCCAGTTGCCATCCACGATCCGCGGCGCTGCCGGTGTCTGCACCGCCCGCGAGCGCACCGGCTGCGCGAGGCAGCCCGGCGGTAGATCGTCGAGGAACCGCGAAGGCCCCTGCATCCGGATCTCGCCCCACACGCGCCGCGTGCGTGCGTGCGTGAGGACGAGCCTCTCTCTGGCGCGCGTGATCGCGACATACGCGAGCCGGCGCTCCTCCTCGAGCGCGGCGTCCTCGCTCTGGTTGTCGCGCTCGCGCAGCGAAGGGAACAGGCCGTCCTCCATGCCCGAGATGAACACGAGCGGCCACTCGAGGCCCTTCGCGATGTGGATCGTCATCAGCACGACCTGCTCGCTCGCCGTCTGATCGCCCGCGCTCGACAGCGCGATCCGCTCGAGGAACTCCTCGATCGTCTGCGGCTGCGGGCTCTCGTCGTCGAAGTCCGACGCCGTCGTCACGAGCTCGGCGAGGTTGTCGAGCCGGTCGCGCGACTCTGTCGAGTCCTCGGCCTCGAGCTTCGCGCGCATGCCGCTGCGATCGACGACCTGGATGATCGTCTCGGCCACGCTCGCGCCCTGCGCCATCACGTCGCCGAGGCCGTCGAGCAGCTCGACGAAGCCGTGCAGCTTCTTGCGCGCCGCCGCTCCGAGCCCCGACACCTCGCCACGCGCCGCGAGCCGAGCCGCCTCGAGCAGCCCTGCCCCGCTCGCCCGCGCCGCCGCTCGGAGCCGCTCGACCGTCGTCTCGCCGATTCCGCGCGCCGGGACGTTCACGATCCGCTCGAACGCGGAGTCCGCCGCCGGATTTCCCATGAGGCGCAGGTACGCGATGACGTCCTTGACCTCCTTGCGCTCGTAGAAGCTGACCGCGCCCACCACCTTCGCCGGGACGCGCGCGGCCCGCAAATGCTCCTCGAGCACGCGCGACTGCGCATTGGTCCGATACAGGATCGCGATCTCGCTCGGCGACGCCGGCCCTTGATCCAGCGCCTGCCGGATCGACTGCGCGATGTAGTACGCCTCGCCGCGCTCGTCGCCCGCCTGATAGATCTCGATCGAATCGCCGCCGCCCTTCTCGGTCCACAGGCTCTTCTCGTGGCGGTCGCGGTTCTTGCGAATGATCCCGTTCGCGGCGTCGAGGATCGTCTGCGTGCTGCGGTAGTTCTGCTCGAGCTTGATCACCTTCGCGTCGGGGAAGTCCCGATCGAAGTGCAGCAGGTTCTTCGGCTCCGCTCCGCGCCACGCATAGATCGACTGGTCATCATCACCGACGACACACAGGTTCCGCGTAGCCGCGGCGAACCTGCGCACGAGGTTGTACTGGACGAGGTTCGTGTCCTGGAACTCGTCGACCAGCACGTGTCGGAACCGCACGCCCAGCTGCGCGGCGACCTCGGGGATCTCGAACAGGTCGAGCACCTTCAGCAACAGGTCGTTAAAGTCGACCGCGTTCTCCTTCGCGAGCTGCTGCTGGTACAGCGGATACACGCGCTCGATCACGTCGTCGAACACACCTGTCGGCTTCCGTGGATCCTCGCCCTTGTTCTTCGCCCGATCGAACCGGCCCAGCACGGTGCGCGCCGACACCTGCTCGTCGAATCCGGTCTCCTTCAGCAGCTTCTCGACCAGCTTCTGCTGATCGCTGACATCGAAGATCACGAAGCTCCGCGTCAGCCCGACCTTCTCGGCGTACCGCCGCAACAGCCGCGCACACGTGGAGTGGAACGTGCCGATCCACATCGCGTCCGCCGCCTCGCCCAGCAATTCCCTGAGCCGGTGGCGCATCTCGCCCGCGGCCTTGTTCGTGAACGTGACCGCGAGGATCGACCACGGCTCGGTGCCGGTCTCCACCAGTCGCGCGATCCGCTGCACGAGGACGCGCGTCTTGCCGGTCCCCGCGCCGGCGAGGACCATCACCGGTCCATCGCCGTGGTCGACGGCCGCGCGCTGCTCGGCATTGAGGGGCGTGCGCTCCACCGGAGATGCGTAGCATGGGAGGCTGACATCGGGCTCGGACGACGTGTTCGACGATGCTAGAGTCAGCAGCCGTGCGCGTCGCAGCCGGAAGGACATTCGCTGGCCCTCAGCTCGGTGATCGAGACCGGCGCATCGTCGAGCTGGCACATGCGAAGATCCTCGGTGCTCGGGTCGACTTCAGCGAAGCGATGCGTGCGCTCCGAGAGGCAGCGGAGGAGATGATCCCCGGTGGCCGGGTGTTCGTTCTCGACATCGTCGATACGGGACCAGTCGTCGGTTCGATCGTCACCGGTGTGGGCATCGTCCAGCGCGAGTCGGGAATCGAGCTCGTTCGAGTGCGGCGGCCGGGGCAATCCATCCCGCTGGGATGGTTCATGCGATGAGCGGAGCGCTCGGGTTCGATCCGAACGAATACGACTACGGTCCTGCGACCTCCGCGATCCGGACGATCATCGGGGAGTGGGCGGCGATCGACTGGTTCGTGCCTGCTGATGCCACCGACCAGGAGCTGACGGAGCTCTTCGATGAACACAACGCTGTAGCTCACCGCCATGCACCTGCGTTGTTCCCAGCGCACGTGGAGGCGCGCTGCGTGAGCGGTGGATGGTCGGAGTTCGCGGCGTGGTGCAAGCGCGTGCGCGATCAGACGCGGTGGAACTGGAGATTCTCCATCCTCAAGACGCTCTCCAACGACCACGCCAAGGCTCGAGGCTGGAGCCTGGACGCGCAGGCCGCGCACATCCCGAGGGGGCTGCCGAGACCCGGCGACCTGTTCCTCCGGCTCGATGGCGCCGACGGCAAGACCATGGTCCTCTGGAACGGCCTGTTTCTACCCATTTCAGCGCGCCCGACGATCGCGCACGCCTCGTCGAACGAGAGCGCAGAGTTCTACTTCGATCACGCGCATGCGGACGTCTTTCACTGCATTCAGTGGCAACTCGCCGAGAATCACGGCGAGCCGAGCGCGAATCCGTTCATTCCGCTGCTGCGTTGCTATCGAGCAGGCGCTTATCCCTTCAGCTTGGATCGCGACACCGTAGTGCTCTTCCGGTTCACCGCAGACGAACGCCTGCTGCCACGGGCAACGCTTCTGCCAACGCGGCGGTGAGCGGATGGTTGGTCATCCTCCCGTCACGACCTCGATCGCGACGGCTTCATCGCCAATCCCGACGACGCCGATGCCGAGAGTGAGGAGCTCGACGAGGGGATCGAACGGGCTGCTGAGCTCGGCGAGCGGCCTATCCGGTACACGGACATAGAGCTTGGCGCCACACTCGGTGGTGGTTGGTGGCATCGTCGCCTGGCGTTCCGCCAGCGCCTGCCACGCGAGCGCGCCGACCGCGATCGCACACACGGGTGCTTCGCCCCACCAGAAGTTGTGGACGACACGCTCGCCCACGAGCGCTTCGACGGCGGATTCGATCGAATGGGCGTGTTCACGCTCGAAGTGCCGCACCAGCAGCTTCGTGAGGAGAAGAACTGAACGCTCGCACTGGTGCGCACCACTACGCGTCGTCCACACGACCCGCCGTTGCGCATTTGGTGCGGGGGCGCGGGTTCCTGCGCCGATCGGCGTACCGAGGACATCGAGCCGCGCCGCGGTCTCGAGAGCGAGCAACTCCGCTCGCCGCGCGCGCGACACATTCGCCGAGAGCCTCGCGGAGTCTTCGACGGTGAGCGGGAAGCTCGCGTAGTACGCTGGTGGGATCCTGTCGCTCGGATTGACCCGCAAGCGCACGGCGTCGCGATGGAGTTGCCGCCACAACCGTCGATGACCTCGACGCCGCACGTGGAACATCGGATGCCACTCCGGGGCGCATCGCATGCTCGCGAACCCCTCCCATGCCTCGCGGGGATCATACGTTTCTGGACGCGCGATCGTGGTCCACGGTTCCACCGCGCAACGGTCCGTAGCGGCGGCGGCTACGAGGTTCACGACGAGATTTTATCAGGGGTGCGTGGGCCTGTCGGCGGGTTACTCGTCGAGCTTGGGCGGCGGCGGCGGCGCGACCGGCAGCGGACCTCCACAGCGCGAGCACACCACCTCGAGGCGAAAGTTCTGCGCCTGGTCGACGGGGCAGAACCGGATCCCGTAACGCGCGATCTCGTCCGCGGACCACGGATGGCTCCCACGTACCTTCTTCCCGGGTCGCTTGTGATTCGGCTCCACGGGCCGCCCGAGCGCTGGCAACGGCGCCGCGCAGTGGTCGCAGAACTCGTCGTTGTCGTAGTTGCGCTCGCCACACACGAGACACGCGCGCATCTCTGGAATGACGCGTGAGGGCTCCGGCTCCGCGCCCAGCACCGACCCACAGAAGTCGCAGTAGTCGCTTGCCGTGAGCGACGCGTCGTTGTCACGTTTGCAGCTGGAGCACCGCATCGTCGAGATCATCGCACCGATTCTTCACCGTTGCGCCAGCGAGGCGGATCCGGCGATTTCATGCGCTGCACTCCACCGGCTCGCAGCTTCTCGCGGATTGCCGCCGCATGCGGCTTGCGGATGCTGCGTACGGCGCGCTTCGTGGAATCCACACGTAGGTATGCTGGGCGGCATGGACGCCGAGCCCGACCTGCGCATCCTTCAAGCGAACGAGCGAACTCTGCTCGCGTGGGTTCGCACCGGACTCACGTTGATGGCGTTTGGATTTGTCGTCGCTCGCATGAGCGTCTGGCTCCACGTGGAGCATCCCGAACGGGAGGATGGTGCGTTAGGGTCATGGCTCGGGATCGCAGTCATCGCGCTCGGTACCGCTTGCCACATCGTGGGCGCGGTTCGCTTCGTACTGGCGCGTCGGGCGATTATCGCAGGCCGATCGATCGCGCCTGGCGCCGCCGGTCCGGTCGCGATCGCGACGCTGGTCTCGGCGCTCGGAATTGCAGCGATCGGCTACCTCGCCGCAAGCGCTGGCTGAGGCGCGGTCGTGAGGGATGCCGATCAGAGCGCGCCGTCGCGCATGCGCCCGGAGCTACCTCTACGCGTCGCGAAGAGTGCTTGCCCTGGCAAGATCACGGCGTTGCGAGTCGGCGATCCCACCACGCGAAGTCGATCTCGACCGGGAGAGCGATCGGCGCGGTGACCTGCTTCGTCGCGACGTCGATCGATGCGATCGAGTGGCCGGTGTTGGTGCGGACGATCAGGCGGCGGCCGTCCTTGGACCAGCCGAGGTATGGAATCGTCCACCGCGTCGAGTCGGGGTCGCGAAAGAACAGGCCGAGCGGAACCCTCGTGGGGGTGCCAGCGGCGTCGATGAACGTGACCGCGTATTCGCCGGTCGCGCCCCCGTGGTGAAGGATCGCCGTGCCGTCGGCATTCCACTCGTAGTTGATCAGATGGATCGGGCTCGTCGCGTACTCGATGATCGGACGCGTGGTGACGCGAAGGGGATTGGTCTCGACGGTACCGAGCAGCACTCGTTGCTGTGCACCGTCCTGCGGGTACTCGCTGTAGGCCACGTGGCGCGCGTTCGTGCCGGGGCGCCACTGCACGTTGTTCGTGTGGACCGTGGTGACCTCGACCCGCTGCGGCGTGCTGCTCACGTCGGCGATGTAGAGGTGTTGTGAGAAGTTCTGGATCGTCTTCTTCACCGTGTACCCGATGAAGCGATCGTCGTGGGACCACGAGCCATGCACGACGCTGAGGCCACCGTGTTGCGGCGGGTTGTGCACGGTCGTCGGCGAGGTGTCGTTGATCCCTGCGATCGAGAGGTCGCGGTGATCGTAGTCGGCGCCCGCGACCATGAGCTCGCGGTCGGAGACGTGGCCCCACCGCGGACTGAGATCCCAGTAGTAGCCGAACGCGCAGCATTCGCTCTTGTCGACGCCGAGCGCGTTCATCGCCTGAACGGCGCGCACGATCGGGATCTGGAAGCCGTAGTAGTGCATCGCGACGTAATCACCACTCGCCGCGATCGGCACCGAGAACACTCGCTTGCCCGCGCGGCTCACCTGCGTCGCGGTGCTCGCGACGCCGGTGGCGGGCAGGTCCACGCCGTATGCCACCTCGGATCCACCGACGAAGAAGAGCTTGTCGTTCGTCCAGGTGAGCCCACTCCAGTAGGGCTTGCTCGCGTTGTCGACGCGCTGCGGTTCGGCATCGAGATGGCGCACCCATAGCGAGCCACTGGTGGAGGCCTGGTTGTCGAGCCCGTAGAACAACCACGTGCCGTCGTCGGAGAAGCCCCACACCGATTGGCGGAGCGCGGCATCGATACCGGTGACGAGCGTGACGCGCGGATGGATGCCGGCATCGTCGACGGGGATCCACTCGATCGGGCCGCGGCGGTCAGCAGTCGCGAGGAACAGGCCCTGCTCGAGATTGCTCGTGCCGGCGTCGTTGGCAGCATCGGCGTTCGCGTCGGCGCCGGCACTCGCGTCCGTCGTGGCGCTGGGATCGGAGTCACCGCCACATGCAGCGACGAGCAACGCGACGAGGACAGACGAGGCACGCATCGCCGCGGACGCTAGCACGCTGATTTCCGCGTTCACGCAGATAGTTGCAGCGCACGCAAGTTTGCCGCCTCACGGCCCTCGGCGCAGCTCGGCGAGCATCGCCCAGTACGGCTCGCTCGCGAGGCGGGCCTGCACGGCCGGGAACGCGTCGTCGCGATGGAACGTCGTGTTGCCAGCGCCGCGGTCGGCAGCGAGCGCGACGACCGAGGGCTCGAGCGCGGCGGCACTCGCCAGCAGCGCGGTCCAGGCATCGTCCGCAGCAATGAAGGCTCGCCGGAACGACTCGTTGCTCATGAGCCCCCGATACACGTCGGGCCGCCGCTCGCGCGCGTGCACGAGGTAGTGAAGGATGAACAGCTTGAACTCGCCGTGCGACTCCCAGATCCCCTGGAAGCGCGACCGATACTTCACGTAGACCTCGCGAGTGCGCGGTGCCTCGTCGCGCACCCACGGCCAGAAGTCCACGACCGTCCGCCCGCCGTGCAGGTATGCGGTCCACTCGTCGAGCAGACCGAACACTCCATCTTGTTGCGTGCCCTGACGCTCGGTCGACGGGCTCACGTACGTCGAGTATCGAAACGTGGCGCGCGCGTCGGCCGGAAACGTCGCGTCCATCTCGCGTGCCGGAAACACGGCGGTGTACCGGACCAGTGTTGGTGACGCGTTGCCTCCGACGTAGTGGCCTTCCGCATCGACAAGCTCGGTCGCCTTCGCCTCCGCCTGAAGCTGATAGCCGAGTCGAAACGACAGCGCGTGATAGACCTCGTGGACGCCGGTGCTGATGTCATCGACGACACGCTCGGGCGCGCTGCTGTCGAAGTACGACGCGAAGTCGCCGCTACTCGAGACCGTGCTCGTCGTCTTGCCGAACACGAATGTGGTCGGCATCGCCTCGTACGTGCGCACGATCCACATGCCCGTCGGCGAGTAGCGCTCGAGCAGCGCGCGCATCGCCGCCATGTCAGGCTCGCCGGCCGCCCGCTCTTCGACACCGCGGTGCGTCCCGCCGCTGCTCGCGCCACCGCAGCCCAGCGACGAGAACAGCAGCAACATCACCCACCGCGGAATTCGTCTCTTCATGCGGCTCAGCCCGCAGCCGGGCGCTGTGCCCAGTTGCACTCGTGCGATTGGATGTTCAGCGGAGACGGCCTCGGTGGCGCGGGCTGACCTCCGCCGAGCGGCGCCGGAGCGTCGAAGTGATTCGCCGAGCCGGGCCGATACGTCGCCGAGTCGTGACGGATCATCAGGATGCCGATCGTCGTCAGCAGTGCGCCGGCACCGAGTGTGATGCCGCCGGCGACGGCGAGGCGGTTGTTGTCGTTCGAGAGGCCGGCGGGCAACAGCGCGATGCCGGTGATCCCGGCGGCGGCACCGATCGAGGTGCCGATGATGCCGAGGATCTTCTCGGTGCCTGTGTTGTCCTCGTAGAGGCTGAGCGAGCGCGTGTACACCGAGGGGTGCGGGCCGACGTGGACGAGCTCGTACTCGGTTCCTTGCGTGCAACCAGCCACCGGGAAACCGAGCAGGATGTTCCCGCGCGGGTGGTCGACCACGCACGGGGTCTCCTTGCACACGAGCTCGGGCGGGAGCTCGAAGAACCGGAACGTCGGGCGGCGCGTGCCGTTGTCCTGCGGTCGCGCCTCGATGCGAGCGAGGTACACCGGCGACGGCCCCTCGGGCACGTCGACGACGATGCGGCCCAGCCCGGGTGCCGGCGGGCCAGAGACGTGGACGGCGGGTACGACGGCCGCCGGCGTCGGTGCGGGAGGTAGCCGCTTCACACACGCCGCGGCCAGCAAACTGGTCACGCATAGAGATCGTATGACGAGCGACATGACGACTAGCTTATGATCGGAGAGCCGCGCCATGCGGGGATTCATGCGCAACTCGACACTCGTCACACTCTTGCTGCTCTCCGCGTGTTCGTTCCGGGTGCCACGCGGCATTCCGGTGCGCGGCAAGGTGACGGTCCGCGCCGACGTGCGCGTTCAGGCGCAAGGCAGCGCGCGCGTCGACACGGTCGTCGTGCCGCTGCAGAACGCACCGGTCATCGAGTTCTTCGGGATCCCGCTCGCCGACGCGCGCGAGGTCGTGTTCGTGCTCGACGTCTCCGGATCCATGCTGGAGCGTGCCGAGGGCCAGCTCGCATTCATCCCCCCACCGACGCCTGCCCCGCCGCCGCCACCACCCGACGCTCCGCCGGAGCCGATGGGGTATCCGTCGGGCTATCCACCGCCGTCGAGCGTGCCGCCCGCGACCCAGCCGTCGCCTGGGGGCGGCCAGTACGCGATGACCGCACCGACCAAGATCGAGGTCGCACAGACCGAGCTCATCGAAGCGATTTCGAAGCTTCCGACGGGCACGCGCGTGAATCTGCTGATCTTCAGCAACGACGTGGACGCGTACGCCGCGAGCATGGTCGTCGTCGACGAGACGACACGCAGCGATCTGATCTCGTTCGTCCGCGACATGCGCGCGGCTGGCGCGACGGCCCTGCAGCCCGCGCTGCGCGTCGCATTTCTGCTGAACGCGACGCGCATCGTGCTGCTCTCCGACGGGCTCGGCAACATCGGCGGCGGCCGCGAAGACATCATGCGCGACGTGCGGGAGGCAATTCGTGGCGGCGTGCGCATCGATGCGATCGGCATTGGCCGCGGCCAGGACGGAAGGCTCCTCTCCGAGCTCGCCGCCGAGACCGGTGGCCTCTACCAGGCGCTCTAGCCCGCTCAGCCGAGGAACGCGTGCCCGAGGCCGCGGTACGTCGGCGCGCGTCCGACGATCTGATCGCCGCGGATGAGCACGTACTCGGCGACGCGCTCCGCGAGCTCCCCGGACTTCGCGGGACGGAACAGCACAGTATCGCCGAGCGCCAGCTCGGTGCCGCGAGGTAGCGCGATCGGCGTCTGCACCTCGCCCGCACCTTCGGCCGCGAGCAGCGTCGCGCCGCGCGGCCACACGGGGAGCGGCAGGCGATCGGCGCCGGCGGCACCCGAGGCGGGCCAGCCGCCGCCGAAGCACGTGACCACGCCGGCGGTGGGACGTCGCGTGACCTGGAGCGCGAACGCGAGCGCGGGTTCGAGGGAGAGGCCGGCGTAGCGATCGAACAGGTGCCCCGCGAGGAAGCCCGAGCCGATCGTGATCTCGGTGAGGGTGGGATCCGTGCACGAAAAGGCGACCGAGCCGGTCCCGCCGCCGTTGACGATCGTGGGCGACAGGTCCGCGTCGACGAGCGCCGCGAGGAGGCGTTTGCGCTGATCCGCGACGGCCGGCTGCGATCCGCGCTTGAGCGCGCGCACGAGCGGATTGATCCACCGGCGAGCGTGGGTGCGATCCGGAAGGCCCGCGAGCTGCGCCTCGTAGCCGAGGATGCCGTGAAGGCGTAGCGTCGGGTGCGAGACCACGCGTCGTGCGAGCGCGACGACCTCGGCTGGTTCGCGCAGCGGACTGCGACGCACGCCGACGTGAACCGAGGGGCCGACGGGCCGCCAGCTCATGTCGATATCGAGCACGATCGGGATCGTCGTGCTCGCGGAGCGCGCCGCATCCGCGAGTGGTGCGAGCTGCGCCGGATCATCGATGACGACCGCGGCGCAGGCAGTGCGATTCGCGCGGGCCACCAGGGCGGCGTCGCTGGGCTGCAGCGTGGGATACGCGAGCAGCAGATCGTGGACGCCATGCTCGGCGTAGTACGCGGTCTCCGACGCGCTCGCGGTCATGTAGCCGATCACGAGGTCCCCTCCCCGCTCGGCGATCCGCTGCATCAGCGCGGGCGATCGCACGGACTTCGACGCGATGCGAACACGCTTCCCTGCCGCGCGTAGCGGCGCGAGGAGGCGGTCGATGTTGACCTCGAGCGCATCCAGATCCACGAGTGCTGCCGGAAGCGGCACACCGGAGAGCGCACGTATGAACCGATCGCCGTCGAACCGGGACGTCACGGGCACGGAGCGTCTCGCGGTGCATCGACGGGGACGGTCGGCGTGCCGGTCGCGACCCAGCTCGCGAGGAAGCACTGGTAGGCGTGCTTCGGGGCGTCGGTCTGGAAGAACGCCTCGTGGCCGTCCTCGATACCGTCCTCGGGACGCTGCACGACGACCGCAGTGGCGCTGATATTGGAGAACGAGACGTTCGCCGTCGCCGGCAGGCCGATCACGCGGCGCCCGATCAGGGGCAACAGCGGGCCGAGCGGCAGCTGTTCGGCGAGGCGAGGATCGCTTGCCCTGTCGAGCTCGGGTCCGGCGAGATCGAGCCCCATCGAGAGGTTCGTGGCGTTCGCGATGCGCGGCAGGATGTAGTTGTCGACCATGCCCTGCGTGATCAACACGTGGCGCGGCAGGATCGATGCGCCGTAGACCTGCGGATCCGCGGGCTCGAGCGCCCACTGGGCGAACGTCATGATCGGCTCGTCCGCGCGGAGCTCGAACACGCGGAGCAGCGACGCGATCACTCCGTAGGGAGCGAGCGGCTTCTTCTTGTGCAGGATGTTCGCGATCCAGCTTCCGCCCGCTCCGCTCAGGATCAACGCCCCGAACAGCGGCTCGTGTGCGGCGGCGAGCGGCGAGATCCACGCGCCGTTCGAGTGACCCATCAGCGCGAAGTGCTCGTCGTCAAACGTGACGTCCGCGGCTGCCGCGCCCGGGCAATCACTCGCGTCGAGGTGCAGCTTCGTCGCGACGTGAGCGATCACGTCGAGCTCGAGCGCGTTCTCGCGCACGTTGTCCCGCATCGCAGCGATGTTCGAGACGTTGAACAGCAGGAACTGCTCGTCGCCCATGGTGACGTTGCGCCGGCCGCCGAGCGGGCCATCGACCTGAAGACCTGCAAATCCAGCGCGCGCGAGGTATCGCGCCGGACCCTCGCCCGGTTCGATCGCGGCGCCACCTGCGACCGCGTGCTGTCCGCGATCGACGAGCGGGCGATCGCCGCCACCGCCCGCACGCACGAACACGACGAGCGGATAGCCTGCGGTCGGCTGCGCGCGCCGCGGGATCGTCACGACGAAGGTCGACGTCGAGGTCCGCTGCAGGATCGGCGCGCCGGTGGCGTCGTACTGCCAGGTGCCGCCGCTCGTCTCGAACGGCGGCGTTCCCGACTGGTAGTCGGGCATCTTGATCGTCGTCTCGTACACGCAGTAGTCGGCGAACAGCTCGGTGCGCGCGAACGGTGCATCGATCACGGGCAGCGGTCGTGCGAGCACGGCCGTGCGAACCCGCGCGAGCTGCGCGGCGGGATCCCCGGTCGAGAACACCGTGAGGCCGGCGATCTGCGTGACGTCGACACCGTGGGACTCGAGCGCCTCGATCTGGGCGGACCAGCGTGCCTTCTCGCCCGCGGTCGCCGGCGAGAGCGGCTCTCCGGTCGCGGTGCGAAGCTCCGTGGTGACGACCGCCGCATAGCGTGTCGCCGGGCGCAGCGGAATGCCTTGCACGGGCAACAGGGTCAGGAGGTTCGGCGCGCTGTATTGCGAGGGCTCCTCGACGAACGAGACCTCGAGGGGCGAGCGAACGCCGGTCTCGAGATCGATCACGAACGTGGGCGACTCGTCACCGATGCTGGCGTCGATGCTCGGTAGCAGCGAGCGATCGAGCGGATCGGAGATCTGAAAGAACACGCCGCCTGACAAGGCGAACCCGTCGTTGTCGGCGAGCAGACCGCGAATGGTCTCGACACTCGGCGTCGCCCCCGGATTCGGGAAGCCGCTGACGTCGACGCCGGAGCCGGAGCGGAGGCCGTCGTCGGGGAACGGCGCGTCGAAGAAGCTGGTGCGGCGGCTCGGATCCATCACCACGTGCGGGCCGCGCGAGCTCTCGTCGCATCCCACGAGGAGCGCCACGACGACCCACCAGCTACGCATGCGGACTCATATCGTGCCCCAGCCGCGAACGGCCAGCGCGTCGAGGGTCGGAGCGTCGAGGGGTGGCAGGCGCTCGAGGTACCAGCGAAGGTTCGAGTAGCGGTGCACGATCGCGTAGGCAAGCAGCCGGCGCGCGAGCGTCTCGTCGAGGCTGTCCTCGCGATAGCCGTACGCCAGCAGCAGCGTGCGCAGCAGGCGCGCATCGCCGCACGAGACGAACACGCCGACCGACGCGAGCTCGTACTCGGGTGCGCCGCACATCGCGGGCTCGAAGTCGAACAGGCCCGAGAGCTCCCAGCCGTGCTCGCCCTCGCGCACGAGCAAGTGCTCGCGCATGACCTCGGTGTGCAGGAGCACGCGCGGCCCGGTGAAGTCGAGCGGAACGCTCTCGAGGTACGCGGGGATCTGCGCGAGCCACGCCTCGCCGAGACCCTTCGAGCGCTGGTGCTCGACGACATTCGTGCGCTGCCCGGCCACGAACGCGCCCCAGTCCGGCGGCGCGAGCGTGTCGAGCAGTGGAGCGCGGATCGCGTGCAGCGCCGCGAGCGCCTTGCCGAGATCCGCGAGCAGGCGCTCGCGATCGCGCGCGGGAATGCGCGGCCACGCCGCCGAGAGACTCTCGCCGTGCAGGCGAGACATCAGCACGTAGCTCCAGCCGCCGTGATCGCCGATCCCTTCCACGCGGGGCGTCGGGATCGAGAGCTTGCCGGCGACCGCGGACAGCACGGATGCCTCGGTCTCGCGCTCCGACGCGAACACGGGCGGATACAGCTTGAGGACATGCGTGTCGCCGATCGCGTAGACCGGCAGCGATCCGTCGGCGAACCGCACCACATCGCCGCTCATGTGGTGGCTCGCGAGGATCGCGTCGACGCCCGGGCGTAGTGCCACCTCGTCGCGGCGAATCGCGGCGAGCTCGGCCGCGGTGGACGCGGGGGGCAGCATCACGCCGGTCTGGATAGCACTAGATCAAGCCGTGGTGCTCGAACGCGTCACGCCAGAGCACGTCGCAGACCTGGCGGAAGTACGCCGACAGCGACTCCGCGGCACGCGCATCGACCGCGCCCTGCTTCACCATCGTGAGCAGCGCCTCGGAGTCGCCGAGGTCCATCCGGCGGATATCCACCGGCGCGCCGCAGCAGCCGTAGCCATCGAATGAAATGCGCGCGAGGAACACCCGGCCGTCGGGGTCGACGTCCAGGTCAGCGAACACGCTGCCACGTTGTAAGCACAGGCAGAAGCGACACGGCCGGCTCGACATCGTGGGGTAGAGCTCGATGTGCATCGAGCTCGCAGTATCGCCCGGAGTGGCGGGTCAGTCCTTCGGCGTCTCGGGCACGACGGGCGCGGTCTCGTCGCCCGGGCCGTCGGGGCGGACGTCACCCTTTGCCTGCTCCTTCTTCACGACATTCTCCTGGTTCTCCTCGGCGGGGCGGAGTGGTGGCGTGGACCTCTTCGGTGCCTGCGGGGGCTTCGGAGTGTGCATGCGGTGGCTACGTGCAAGGCCCGGACTCACGCTAACCGCGCGGAGCGTCAGCGCCCAGCCGCGTCTCACTGTACTGTACGAGCACGGTCGGTGATCAGGGACTCGGCGAGCGAGAGCATTGCGGCGGTCGCCTCGTCGCAGGTCGGCGCGATCTGGTCGGGCGGAAGGACGAAGCCGCCCTCGCGCGCGCTCGCCGGGCGCAGCTCGATCAGGAACGACAGCGCGCCGCGCTCGCCATAGCTCCAGTCGCCGGCAGTTCCGCCCGCGCCGGTCGTCAGCGTCGAGCCGGGACGGACCGCGTAGCGCACGCCGTGGGTGCCCACGAGCGCCGAGCTCATGCGGTCGGCGAGCGCCGCGAGCTTGTCGCGATCCGGTGGATCGGCGCGCTGGTGGCTCCACGGATAGACGATCACCTGCGAGTACGCGTGGAAGTCGACGTGCGCCGCGACGCGGCCCTCGAACAGCGTTCGCACCGCGCGCGTCTCGGGCTCCGAGAACGCCCGCTCGCCGCGGTAGTTCGGCGACGCGGGATCGCCGCTCGAGCCGGCACCACCGAACGCAACGCTGTAGTTGCGGTTCAGATCGACGCCCGAGCCGTGGCGGTTCTTGCGCCAGTACCGATCGGTCGTCCACGAGTACGCGTAGCCGTCCGGGTTCACGAGCGGCGCGACCACGAACGTGACCGCATCGAGGATGCGACGCGTGCGCGGATCTCCGTCGCGCTCTCCGGTGGCGATCCGGTCGGCGATGCAGAGCGGCGTCATCACCGAGAGCCACTCCCGCGCGTGATGGCCGCCACCGAGCACGATGTTGATCGGTCCGCCGCGCGACAGCTCGATCGCGTGGATCGGACGTCCCTCGTGGGACGCGCCGAGCGAGTGCGCGCGGACGAAGGATGCGTTCTCGGCCGCGAGCGTGTCGACAAATGCGTCGATCTCGGCGACGTCGCGATAGTCATCGAACCACGTGGGCCCCGACGCCACGCGCCTGCGGTCCGCGAGGCGAGCGCGCTCGGCATCGGCGGCCGCATCGATGTCCTCGACGAGGATGCGATACGGAACGTTCAGCTGCGCGAGGTCGGAGCGAGCCACCACCACGTCGAGCGGCGATCCCGGTTCCGCATGCTCGGTCCACACATCCTCCGTGAGGAAGAGGGCCGCGGCACGGTCGCGAGCGTGGGACGTTTCGATCCGGATCGCGACGCGAGGTCCCCGGGCCTCCGCTCCCCGCCCGTGCGTGGGAACCGCTCCGAACATCAGGAGCGCCGCAGCGGCAAGCGGCCACGGTGCCCGGGAGGTCTCGGCAAGCATGGGTGTCGAGTCTACTGCACCGCCGACAACGAGGCGCTACTGTTTGGCGATGCCGACGAGTGGTGGTGCAGGTGCGATCGTTTTCGGTTCCCCGGTCAGTGTCGGCCACGTGCGGCCGTTGATGCCGCTAGCGAAGCGCCTCGTGCAGCGCGGCTACACGGTGGTGTGGGCGATCAGCGGCGACGCGAACGAGCCCGCCTCGGTGTGGCGCGAGCCGCTGACCGCGCTGGGCGTGCGGTTCGTCGATGTCGACCAGCACGCCCCGTTTCCGCGCGGCGCCTCGCCGGAGGTCATGTCGGCCGGCATGCTCGTCGCGCTGTACCGGCGCATCGTGGCGCGCGCCATCGATGTCTCGGCCGGAGCTGCCGACGCGATCCGCGCGGCGGTCGACGGCGCGCCGATCGTCGCAGGTGTCTACGACTACTTCGCCGTGTGGGCCTACGTCGCCATGCGGCGCCTCGGCATCGCGAACCTCGACGTGGTCGTGAGCGCGTTCCCCTCCATCCTCGATCGCATGCCGCCGCTCTACGTCGACGACCCGTACTACCAGCGCGAGCTGTCCGGGCTCCGCGCCGCGGGCTTCGGATCGTTCGACGAGCTGCCGCGCGCCGGTCTGCTTCCTCGCGATCCCGGCCTTCGCGTCCTCAACTTCTCGTCGCCGCGGCTGTGCACCGATGCTCCGCCGTACGTCCACGTCCTCGGCGTACAGACCGACGCGCTGCCGCACACCGACGATCTATCCGCCGCGCCCGCGGAGCACCAGGCACTCGCTCACCGCCTGAAGGCCGCGCGCGATGCAGGTGCTCCCGTGCTCTTGCTCTCGATGGGCACCGTGGTCACGCGGATGTTCGCGCGCATGAGCCCGGCGCACGTCGCGTTCTTGAAGCGCCTCTACACCACCCTCGCCGCCTCCGCGCTGCGCGCCGGCGCCGTGGTCGTCGCGTCGACCTGCGACTCGTCCGCTGCCGACTTTGGCGTCGACGAAGCCGCGCTCGGCCCCGCCGCTCGCGACCGAGTGATCGCGATGCCGTTCGTGCCGCAGCCGTTCCTGTTCGCGCACGGCCTGGTCGACGCGATGCTCATGCACGGCGGCGCGAACACGTTCCACGAGGCCGTCGTCTCGGGCGTGCCTCTGCTGATCAGTCCCGGGTTCGGGGATCAGGAGAGCGTCGCGCTCGCCGCCGCGAAGCTCGGCGTCGGTGTCGCGGTCGAATCGATCTCGATCCCCGCGCTCGAGGGCGCGACCCCGCTCGATCGCGTCGCCGACGGCATCCTCCCCGCGATGCTCGCCCCCGGAAACCCCTGGAAGGCAGCCGCGACCAGCCTCGCCGCGCACGTGAAGCTCGAGAACGGCCTCGACGCCGCCGAGGCACTCCTGCTCGCTCCGCGGTGACGGTTCAGAACATGTGGCCGAAGTTGACGTAGAGGCCGCTGCCCTCCTCGGAGAACCCGTAGTCGAGCGTGCCGATCGTCGCGAGGTTCCAGCTCACGCGGAACGCAGCGCCCGCCGATGGCCGCCATCGCGAGACGTGCGCGAGCCCGGCGAGGTCGTCGGCCGCGCGCCCCAGGTCGACGAACGGAGCGACGATGAACGCGAGCTTCTGACACCTGATCGTCGTGCGCGCGAACGTCCAGCGGACCTCGCCCGAGACGGCACTCATCGCGTGATCGACGTACCGACTCTGTCGAAACCCACGCAGCGTGCGGTGCCCGCCGAGCCCGGTGCGTGGGTCCTCGACGAACGGGAGCACGTCCATCGAGAAGAACGGCGTACCGGCTGTCTGCGCCTGCACCATGGCGCGACCGGCGAGGACGAGGTCGGCGATCTCCGGCATCGGGCTCCAGTACCCACGCACCGCGAGGAGCGCGCGTACGTAATCGAACTGCGATCCGACGGCGATGGTGCCGACATCGATCGAGAGATCGGCGTACACGCCGCGATTCGGATCGGGCTCGAAGTCGCGCGTGTCGTAGACAAGGCCAACGCGGAACGTGTGGTCGCGACCACCGCTGCAACCGACGAGCAGGCCCGCATCGCAGTCCTCGCGGAGGCGGGTCGGCGCCTGGGGCGCGCTCGACTCTGCGCCATCGTCGGCGGTCGCGTCGACAGTGCGCCCCGTGTAGTCGCGGATCCGCAGGTAGCTCACCCTGACTCCGCCAAGGACCCGCAGCCGATCCCCGAGGAGCGCGCGCTCGATGCTCGTGATCGCCGTGGGCCGCAGCTGATCGTACTGGTCGTAACGCGTGTACGTTTCACCGCCGACGATGCGGCGCTGTGCAGCGTCATAGTCGCTGTAGCGCTCGAACCTCTGCGAGGCGCCCGGAAACCGCAGCGCTGCGCGCCCCGCCTCGTGGAAGCCGAAGTAGTTCGAGAATCGATTCCTCGCGAGCACGAGCTGCGCGCGCACGCGATACGGCGACGAGAAGACGCGCGGCGCATCGAGATCGAGCCAGTGGTACTGCACGCCATTGGTCGTCGCGAACACGTTGACGAACACGCGCGCGAGATACGGCGTGACCGCGAACCGGGGATCGCTTCGCTTGCCGTTCCAGTAGTAGTAGCCGCGCACGCCACCACCCACCCCGAAGTCTGCGCTGTACGCGAGCAGCGGCAGGGCCGTGACGTAGCCGCCCTCGTTCTTGCGGAGGAGGTCTTCGTCGGAGAGTCCCTCGGCGCCCGCCGGCAGCGCGAGGCCGACGACCAGCGCGAGGACGAGCACTCGAACCATGCGCGCTCCCCTACGCCGGGAGCTGGCCTTCGAACACGCGGAAGTGCTCGCCGAGCTCGGCGGTCCACGTCTTCGCCAGCTCGTCGGCCGCTTCCTTCGTCGGAACGACCTCGAGCCGCGACATGGTGGATCCCACCTTCGGTCCCGCCACGATCCACTGCTGCGCCGGCGTGACCGGCAGGATCGCGATCTCGTACCTCTCGGGATCATCGAGAAACGCCGCGACCGCGACCGCGTCCTCGCGATTCGACGACCGGAACACCGCATCGTTCGAGCCGCGCGGCACCACGCCAAACCCTCCGCCGACGTACGGCAGGCTCTCGATGTACGGCCCACGCGCCGCGCGAAACGCCGGCGCGAGCATGCCGACCGCGTGCAACAGCCCGACGTCCATCCGCCCGTCCTTCACCGCCACCGGCAGCGCGATCCCGAACATCGTCACCTCACCACGCCGCTGCCCGGTCAGGCTGAACGGCGTCCCATCGACGAGGCCGGCCCACATCTGCACCTCGCCAAGTCCCTCGACTGTGGCCGCCTCGGGCTCGTGCTCGAGCAACGCGACAAGGCTCGCCGACATGCGCCCGTTGAAGAACCCGCGCAGCTCGAGCCCCACCGGCGGAATCTGCGAGAGCCGTGCATCGAGCTCCGCCACCGTCAGCCAATCGATCATGCGTCCAGATTACCGCAAGCGAACCCGGGCCACGTGGCCCACTCCCCCGAACGCAAAAACGCCGGCCACGTTGGCCGGCGCTAGCGTTGTTCCAGGCGGAGCCTAGAAGTTCAGACGCATACCGAAGTTCGCGTTGAGCGGCGAGTAGCGGCCCGTCGTGTTCCGGAAGTTCGGGTTCTTGCCGATGGGCACCGCGCTCTCGTTGCCGCGATTGTCGATCGTCTTCACCCAGATGAGGTCCTGGTACGTACCGCCGGACACCGGGTTCGCGTTCTGCTCGGTACCCGACGTCGAGTTCGGGGCGGACAGCTTGAACTGCGGCGCGAAGTTGTCATCGACGCCCGCCGTTCCCTGGCGGTTGTAGATGTTGTGCAGGTCGACGAAGAACTCGAGCTGCATGTTCTTGCCGAGGTTGCGCGCGTAGATCAGGCGGAGGTCGAGGCTGTGCTCGAAGTCCGTACGGCCGATCTGGCCGCGCGGCAGGAGGAACGACTCGTTTCCGCCGTACAGGTAGTGACCGCCGAGGGCGTTGATCGGCACGCCGGAGAGCGCGCGGAGGCGCGTACCCACGGTGATGTTGCCGGCCTTCTTGAGGTCGAACGTGTAGTAGCCGTCGAGCTTGATGTAGTGCGGGCGATCCTGCGGCAGCGGGCCGACGCGGTTCGCGAGGAGCTCGATGAGGTCGTACTGCGACGAGATGTTCGGGTCGACCTGGCCGTTGTCGTAGGAGATGAGGCCCGGGTAGTTACCCTCGGTCTTCGAGAACGTGTACGAGCCCTGCACGTACAGCTTCTTCGAGAAGCGGCGGGTCATCGTGAACTGCAGCGCGTTGTAGTCGCGGCGCGGCTTGTCGAAGATCCGGATGCCCTTGAAGAGATTGAGCTGGCGGGTCAGGCGCGCCTTCTCGTCGAGATTGGCCGGATCGACGCGGTCGATGCGGTCCATCAGCTTCTCCTCTTCGTCGGACGACCACTCGCCCGGGTTCGCGATGATGTACGTGTCGGCGTTGTCGGTCGACACGTCCTCGATCACGCGGCCCATGCGGCGGTTCTGGAACGAGACGCCGATCTTCAGATCGTCGAGGATCTCGTACTCGAAGCCACCGATGATCTCGTCCATGTACTGCGGCTTGATGCCGGGGGCGATGAGCACGCCGGAGGCGCCGATCAGTCGCTCCTGCGCACCGACGGCGTTCGGGTCGGTGAGGCAGCCTTCGCCGTTGCGAGCGTTGCCGATCGGTCCGCCGATGCGGGGGTCCGGGGCGCCGCACTGGCTCGGCGCGAAGTCCTGCTGGAAGTTCACCTCGCCGCCGAACGAGCGGTCGTTGATGCGCATCGGGATCGACTCGTAGAAGCGACCCCAGTGCGCGTAGATCTTCGAGCGGCCTTCCTTGGTCCAGTCGTAGAGGATGCCGACGCGCGGGGCAAGCATGCCCGTCATCGTCATGGCGTTCTTGCCGAGTGTCTCGTTGGTGAGCGGATCCACCTGGCCGCGGAGGAATTCGGCGTAGCGCAGCCGTTGCTCCTCGTACCGGACACCCGCGTTGAGCGTCAGGTTCGGCTGGATCTGCCACGAGTCGCGCAGGTACACGGACCAGTTGAGCGTGTTGCCGGAGACCTCCGTGCCCGGCGCGCCGAGGTCGCCGGTGATGTAGTCGCAAACGTACTGGATGTTGCCCATCGTCTGGCCCGAGGTGTCGGGCGTCGAACAACGGTTGTCGTAGCGCGGGTCGGTATTGCCCATCACCTGGGGCGAGCCCATCTTCCCGAGGAGCTGCACCCAGCGGTTCACGCGGATGAGGTCCGAGCCGACGTAGTTCTGGATGAACGCGCCACCGGAGTACAGGCGGGCCGTGTTGGAGGTGTTGTCCTCGACGTCGATGCCGGCCTTGATCTCGTGGCTGCCACCCGCCTTCATGCGCTGGGTGACGCTGAGCTTCGCGGCGCGGCGCTGCTGGAGGTCGTTAGAGATCGAGCCCGGCCCGCCGATGACGTAGGGGGCCGTGTCCATCGGGCAGTTGTTCGCGAGCAGCGGGTACGGATCGCTCATGCCGGGCGGCAGGTCGCGGCAGCCCTCATTCGTGGCATTGCTCTCGGCGCCGAAGCCGGGGCCCCAGACACCGAGCGAGCCGTCATAGAGGACCTGCAGCGGCTTGTCGGCCTGCGACGGGTCGTACGGGTCGTCGCTGATCTTCTCGCGGTGCCAGCCGATCACCGCCTCGATCTCGGTCTTGTTGTCGTTGAACTTCGAGGTCCACTTCGTCGAGATGTCCGTCGTCAGCCCCGAGAGCTTGGAGCCGCTCGTCGCCGGGCCGTAGATGCCGGGGGACTCCGACTGACCGGGCTGCGCCTGGATCGCGAGCTGGCCCTGGTTCTCCGGGGTCGCCGCGTAGTTGATCTTGCCGAGAAAGCTGAGGGCCCGGGCCGATCGGCTACGGACTTCCTCGTCGAGGGTGTCGGTGATGTAGAAGCCGGTCTTGGGGTCGACGTCGGGAACGCTGTCCGCGTTGCCGCCCATCGCCTGGAGGCGCGCGTCGCAGGTCGAGAGGTTGCCGCTCGCCTCGAGCTTGCGGCAGTCAGTCTGGCGCTTCGTGGTGCGGGTGATGTCGACCTTGCTGACCTGGGGCGCCACGCCGACGAAGAACCACAGCTTGTCCTTGATGATCGGACCGCCGAGCTCGAAGCCGAAGTCGGCGTAGTACGCGAGGTCGCCGGTCGCGTCGATCGACGACGCGTTGTTCGGCGTCCTCTCCGCGGCGGCGGTCAGCGCGCCGGGCTGGAAGTACGCGAACACCGAGCCCTTGAACTCGTTCGAGCCGGACTTGGTGACGACGTTGACGACGCCACCGGTCGCACGGCCGTACTCGGCGTTATACCCGCCGGTGATGACCTCGATCTCCTCGATGAAGTCGTTGATCACCGGTGAGCCGACCGTGCCGAACGTCAGGCCCGTCGTGTTGACGCCGTCGACGTAGTACTGGTTCTCGAGCGACGACGAACCGGAGAACGACACGCCGAGCTGATCGCCCTGCGATCCGGCAGCCGCGCCGAGCGCCGACTCGAACGTGCGGCCGGGGACGGGGATGTTCTTGATGTAGTTCTTGTCGATCGTGATGCCCTGCGTCGTCGACGTCGGGTCGATCGTCGGCGCGGTGTCGGTGATCTTCACGACCTCACCGCCGGCCTGCGCCTGGTTGAGCTTCTGGAACACCGGCGTCACCTTGTTGACGCCGACGTTCACACCACCACGCTCGAGCGTGATGTCTGCGTAGTAGAACGTGATGAGGTAGTCACCGGGCGGAAGGTCAGTGATCTTGTACCCACCGTTCTCGTCGGTGATCGCCGTCTGCGCCTGCGCGAGCGACGGCGACGTCGCGATCACGGTGACGCCCGGCAGCTTCTCGCCGGTCTTCGAGTCGACGACCGCGCCCTGAACGGCGCCGGTGGTATTCGACTGCGAGTACGCCGAGCTCGCGAACGCTCCGAGGAGCGCCGTGGAGAGGAAGAGGTGCTTCGTGTTCATAAGATCCTCTCAGGGTCCCGTCATGAAGTTGACGACGAACGGGGTCGGCAGCGGCTGCGCGAAGCCGTCCTTGATGTTCGCGGTCAGCGTGACCACGATGGCGGCGTTCGGCGGGAAGCCCGTACCCGTCGGGGTCAGCGTCAGGACCTTGCCCATTGTCAGGACGACGGTGAAGTTGGTGAACGCTGCGCCACCGGCGGTGACGGTGATGCCGCTGATGGCCATCGGGTCGAGCACGGTGTTCGAGACGAACACGATTGGCTCGGTGCGGCTGATGCCGGTCGCGTTGTTCGTGACGGTCACCGACTGGAACGTCATCGGCTCGGTCTTGAACTTCACGTTCGCGGTGTCACCCGGCGTGCACTCGGCGTCCGGGTCGCCGTTCGGAGGCGCGCACACGCGAACGTTCTGCTTGTCGACGACGTCCTCGGCGAAGAACAGGCTGCAGTCGAGGTTCGACGGCAGACCGCGCTCCGGGATCAGCACGATCGCCGGGCCGAGCGCCTCGAAGCCACCCATCGCGGGCGGCTGCTGGTTCCCCGACGGGTTCCAGTAGCTCATGTTGATGTCGATCGGCACGTTGACCGTGCCGCAGCGGATGCCGACCGAGCCTGCGATCAGGTGCGTGTCATCGGCCGCGCCGTCCTGGTTCTTGTCATCCACGCCGACGGGACCGCCCTTGGGGATCATCGTCGTGCCGACGGTGCAGCCCCCGTCGAGCTCGCGCATGCACGTGGCGTAGATGCCCTTGCAGGTGCTCGGCAGCACGTCCTGCGCGGTGGCGCACTTCGCGATGTCGTCCGGTGTCGCGCCGAGCGGCACGCGCGAGTACGCGTCGCCGTCGACGTTCGAGCGGCAGGCGATCTCCTCGAGGTTGTTACCGACGAGGAGCTCGTCCATGATGATGCGGAAGCCGTTGTTCGACAGCGCAGCGGACTGCGTCGAGTGCTGTTCGACGTCGATCGCGTCGGGATGCGTACCGAACGCGAAGATGCGACGCGAGCTCGTGCTCGTGTCGCCCGGCGTCGTGAACGTCTCGCGCATCCGAACCTGCTGGACCTTGGGAGGTCCCTCGGGATGAAGGTTCGTCGAACTTTCGTAATCGGTGCAGGCTGCGACGCTCATCAGCGTCACAGCAGCAAACAGAGTTCCAAGCGCCCTTTGCATAGTCTCTCTTGCTCCCAGCTCGATACCTAACGGCACGAAATCGACCGCTTGTATCCGTCGACGATGAAAGTTGTCAAGCGGTTCCCAAGACGTCTATCACCGTGGGATCTCCCGTCGAAACAGAGACGTGATCACGCACCGTGACAGCGGAGCCGATCTGGCGAAGGGCAATCAGCAATTGGTGTCGCAGGGCGCGCGACCGTCGACAGACTGCGACAGCGCGTGATGCACGCGCATCGCACTGAACACCGTCGGAGCTGCGTCAGACCGCCGCAGGAGGCGGCCCGTCACTACAGACCGGGCTGGTCTTCCTTGACCTTGAGCGCGACCTTGATCTCGTCGTGATTCACGTCCGAGGCAAGGCTCCGGATCGTGTCCATCGTGCCGACAACGTCCCTCCAGGGCACCGCGGGCTCGAAGTCGACGAACACGACCTTCTCGGTACCGGTCGCCATCGCCTCGAGCTTGGGACGCAGCGTGCGCAGGAGGTCGGCGGACGGCACCGTGATGGGGCTGCCGTTGCCGTCGTCGAACTCGAAGTCGCCGCCGACCTTGGTCTTCACCGTCAGCTGGCTGGCGTTCGGGTCCGGCATCTCCTGCTCGTTGTCGATCTTTCGCGGAACCTGCAGGGTCTCCATCTTCATCATGATCGGCATCACGACGAGGAAGATGATGAGGAGCACGAGGAGCACGTCGATCAACGGAGTGACGTTGATCTCGGCCTGCAGTCCGCCGGGCTTTCCGCCGGTTGACATCGACATGGCTACTTGTCCTCCTTCGCGATCGCGAGGTCGACAGAGCCAACGCCCATCTGCTTGTTCAGGTACACGAGCACCGGGTAGACCTTCGAATACTCGACGTCGAGGTCAGCCTTGAGGTAGATGCGGCCGACACCCTCGGGGTTCTTCGGCGCCGCCCACGCTGCGTTGACCTGCTGGCTCATCTCCTTGAGCGTCGCGTCGGTCACCGGGCCCAGGTTGTTCTTCTCGATGAAGAGGTTTCCATCCTTATCGATGGTCACCACCGGCTGCATCTTGTCCTTCTCGGACGAGTAGTTCTTCGCCTGCGGGAGCCGCACGTCGTGGCCGCGACCCATGATCAGGGTCATCAGCATGAAGATGATGAGCAGCACCAGCATGACGTCGACGAGCGGCGTCACGTTGATGTCGTTGCGAACGTGGTCGAGCACGGCGGGCTTCCCCGACATGCGCCAGCGGCGCTTGTGCTTCGAATGCTTCCCGCGGGAAGCACCGCTCATCGATGAGGACGCGAGGGACACGCTTAGGCCCGGCCCTCACGCAGCACGTAGTCGATGAACTCGCTCGACACGTCGTTCATGTCGATGACGTACTGCTCGACGCGCGACGTGAAGAAGTTGAACGCCATGGCCGCGATGATCGCGACGCCGAGGCCGAGCGCGGTGGACACGAGCGCTTCGGAGATCTTCGGGCCGATCTCGTTGATGGTCACCGTGCCGCCCTTGAGCAGCTGGAAGGTTCCGAGAATACCGATGACGGTACCGAGGAGGCCGATGAACGGCGTCGCGGAGGCGACGGTGCCGAGGTACGCGAGGCCCTTGCGCATGTTCGAGGTCTCGCGCTCCTTCACGCGCTCGAGGGCGCGGTTCACGGAGTCGACGAGGTCGAAGTCACCGACGTCATCCGGGCCTTCCGTCTTCAGCGCCTCGCGGCCCTGGAGCAGTGCCGTGAGACCCGCCTGCATCACGTTCGCGACGGGGCTCTTCGGCATCCCGCGCGCGGCGTTGAGCGCCTCGTTGACCTTGTGCTGGCGGAGGAACTCGCCGAGCTGCTGTACGTACCGGATGCTCTGCTCGCTCGCCGAGCGGAACGTCAGGAGGCGCTCGGTGATCACGTAGAACATGAACACGGACATGCCGATCATCATCACCGTGATGAGCTTCACGATGATGCTCATGTGTTCCCAGAGCTCTACGAGGTCGATTCCCATGGCACGTTCCTAGCTGAGGTTTCTCAGTCCTCGCAGCGTCACTTCTGCGAGTAGATGAAGGTGACGGCGGTGCACACGGGCACGGCCTTTCCGTTCACGGCGTAGGGGCGGTACTTCCACTCTCCACGCATCTTTCCCTGGATCTTCGAGTCGTACGCACCGAAGCCGGTGCTCTTCAGCATCGTCACGCCGGTGACCTCGCCGCCGGCGTTGATGCAGAGCTTGAAGCTGCCGACGAGCTTGTCCTTGCCGGACCGCTGGATCTCGGTCTTCGTGACGTCGTCGGGGATGATCATCTTCTCGCCCGAGATACGGCTGCCTTCGAGCAGCGTGGGGGGCACGTTCTGCGGCGGAGCGGGCGGAGGAGGCGGCGGCGGAGGCGGCGGAGGCGCACCGACGACACCATTGATGTCACCGCCGACCACACCGCCGGCAACACCACCGACCTCACCACCCTCGACGCCGTTCGGATCGCCCTGGTCCTCGACCTTCTGGACTTCCTGCTTCTCGATCTTGACCGGCTGGACGATGTCCTTGACCTTGATCTTCTTCGGGACGATCTGAACGTTCTGCGGACGCGCGCCACCGGGCGGCGGCGGTGGAGGCGGCGGCGGCGGCGGGGCGACGGCGAGGTCGACCTGCGTCTTCGGCCGCTCGAGCATCTCGATCTCCCAGATCGACTGGATCCACAACGACACGAACACGACGAGGTGAACGAAGACCGCGCCGGTCAGCAGCGGTGCGGCCCACTTCGGCGCCTTGCGGTTCTTCGCATCCGCGAAGTTCTTTCCGAACTGACCGGCGGCGGGCGCGCGCTCCTTCGGCGTACCCGGCGAGCGATACGGATCCAGCGCTGGCTTCCCCTTCACCACGGGCTCGTCATCCCGGATGAACGGGGTGGTCTTGTCGTCGTCTTCGTTGATCGGCATGGTGTTCGGCTGCTCCTTCGAGGCGATCAGCCGCCGGCCTTCTCAGCCGGGCCCCCCGTGGCGGACGGGGTTTGGGTGGGTGTTACTGGTGCCGACGCACCTTCGCCTGCGGCCTTCTTCGCCTCTTCGGCTAGAACGCGCGACAGTCGCTGGAGATCTTGCGCACTTGCGCGATCGATTGCGGACGCCCAGGAGGGGCCGTGGGCGAGCGCGCGGAAGTTGTAGATCGAGGCCTGGAGCCCGTAGAGTTTCGGGTTCTTGGGCGACAGCTCGGCGGCCTTCTGGAGCGCACCGATGCCGCGGTCCGCCAGCTCGATCGACTCGACCGCGGTCAGCGACTTCGAGTTGAGCTTGGACCAGGCGACGTTGCCGATGAACTGGTAGGCGCCGACCTTGTTCGAGGGGTCCGTCGCGATCTCGGCGACCTTCGTGTACCACTCGATCGACTTGCGCCAGTCGCCCGCCTTGAGGTTGATGCCAGCGAGGTTGCCCATGATCTCGGGGTCGTTCGGCTTGTCCTTGAGCAGCCCCGTCCAGTAGTCGAGCGCGAGCTTGAACTGACCGGAGTCGATCCACACCTGCGTCATCTGCTTGCGGGTGTCGTCATCCTTTGGGTTGGCCTTGAGCCACGCGAGGAAGTGCGTGGCGGCCGCCTCGGCGAGCTGCTCCGGTGAGAGCAGGCAGAGGTCCGTCTTCTGGCAGTGATAGCTCGAAGCGCAGACGTTCTTGTCGTCGCAGTCGTCGAACCGGCGGTCGTCGTCTTTGACGCAGACCTGGTGGTTCGAATACGTGACCTTCGGGATCACATCGCAGGCGAACGTGCCCTTGATGCCGAGGCGCACGGGCTTGTCGAGACCCGGCTTGAAGATCTTGGAGTACGCGAGGCCGAGGTTGTAGTGGATGATCGGATCCTCGACCTGCGTCAGCGCCTTCTCGTACTCGGCGGCCGCATCGATGAACGCGGTCTCGCGGAACAGGCGGTTGCCCTTGCGGGTACGGTTGCGCCCGTCGAGCTCTTCACATCCCATCGATCCCAGCGAGACCGCGGAGATCACCGCGATCGCGAGGATCGTCTTCCAACCGTCGAGGCGCCGGCTCATGGGGCGCGCGACTATACATATCCGGGTGGGGTGCATCAACCGAGTTGCCTGAGGGACCTGTACTACGCTCCCGCGCACATCTGCATGGCGGTTCGGTGACACGTGATCGCAGGGTGCAGCACGTGCGACGCCATGACGTCCCAGGTCCGCCCAGATCCAATTAGATGAGCGTGAATGACAGGTTGATGTCGTAGCTCTCGAGATCCGCTTCCTCGCCGGCGGCGTGCGTGATCGCCATCGTTTTGCCGGCGATGCACTGCCGCGTCGCCTCCTTCGCGTCACCGTTGACGTCGTTGACGATGAGGTCGGCCTTGTTGATCAGGACCTTCTTGTCCTTGATCGCGATGTTGATCGAGCCCTCGAGGCGCGGCTTCTCGCCGCGCACGCCATCGGGCATCAGCTTGACGCACTCGTGCATGGCGTCGCGCACGCGGTCGGCGATCGCCTTCGTCAGCGTCGGCTGGAGCTTGCGGTTGTTTGCCGGCGCCGGGTTCGCGCTCGGCGTGAATGGCTCGTGATTGCCGCTGCGCATGTCGTGAACGATCGCGCCGTTGACCGAGTACGCCTTCGGATTCTCGGGAGGCTTGCTTCCCGGCGGCGTGGGCAACGACGGGTCGAGCGGCCTGCCACCGGCCGGGCCGTGCTGGGTTCCCACCCACGCGCCAGAGCCGCTACCCTTGGCAGACGTCACGGTCGGCTTCACCTCGTCGCCGCCGCCCTTGATCGCGAACCAGAGTCCCACGATCGCCGCGACCGCCACGGCCGCCATGATGGCGAAGATGGTGCGGTTGCTCATACCGCTTGTACTAGCACGAGGTGGAGAGAAGCTCCGGCGGGGCCCGGAACCCGTCGGGCCGGATCACTTCCACGTCGCCGCTGCGGACCCGATGGATCGCGCCGCCACCGTCGCGCAGGAGAAGCGCGCCGTCGTCGTCGAGCCCCCACACCCAGGCGGTCAGTGGAGTGCCATCGACCGTGGCGCGCGCCACAAGGCCCAGCGCCATGCGCTCCTGCCACGCGGGGATGATCTCCTGGAGACCCATCGCGACGTAGCGATCGACCCACCGCTCGACGTGTGCGAGCAGGATGGCGATGAACGCCTCGCGATCGACCGGCGCACCCGCCGCTCGCTCGAGCGTCACTGCGATGTCGGTCACGGGCTCGGGCAGCGCGCCGCAGAGGTTGACGCCGATACCCATCACGACGGACTCGAGGCGCGTGCCCTGGCTCTGCGCTTCGACCAGGACACCCGCGAGCTTCTTGCCATCGACGAGCACGTCGTTGGGCCACTTCAGCGTCGCGTTCGCACCGACGGCGCGCGCCGCATCGCACAGGCCGATGCCGATCGCGAGCGTCATCGGCGGAACGTCGACGAGCGGCAGCGGCGGACGCAGCACCGCGGACAGGTACAGCCCCATGCCGGGCGGCGATTGCCACTCCCTGCCCTCGCGGCCACGGCCGGCGCGCTGGGCGTGGGCGATCACGATCGTTCCGTGCCGCGCGCCTGCGCGAGCGAGCCGGCCGGCTTCGTCGTTCGTGGATCCGCACTCCGCGAGATCGATCCGCTGCGAGCCCAGCCACCGCGCGATCGGCGGGATCGAGTGGTTGCCGGTCATGTCCGCACGTCGAGGCCGATGTCCACGGACGGTGCGGAGTGCGTGAGCGCGCCGACGGAGATGAGGTCCGCCCCTGCACGCGCGTAGTCGCCGATCGTGGCGAGCGTGATGCCGCCGGAGACCTCGACGATCACGTTGCGACCGTGCGCACGTGCGGCCGCGACCTGGACCTGCGGCGGCGTCATGTTGTCGAGCAGCACGATCTCGGCGCCGGCGTTCAGCGCCTCGTCGAGCTCGCCGAGGTTCGTGACCTCGACCTCGATCCGCAGCGGATGCGGCGCGCGGGCTTTCGCGGCCTCGACCGCGGCGCGCACCGAGCCGCACGCGGCGATGTGGTTGTCCTTGATCAGGATCCCGGAGCCGAGATCGAAGCGGTGGTTCCCGCAGCCACCGGCGAGGACCGCGGCCTTCTCGAGCACGCGGAAGCCCGGCGTGGTCTTGCGTGTGTCGACGACGCGCGCCTTCGTGCCCGCGACCGCCTCCGCGTAACGCTTCGAGAGCGTGGCGACACCGGAGAGCCGCTGCGCGAAGTTCAGCGCCGTGCGCTCCGCGGTGAGCACGCTGTGCGCCGGACCGCGCGCCGTGAGCAGCAAGCCACCGCGCTCGATCCGCGAGCCATCCGGTCCGTGGATCTCGACCTCGATCCGCGGATCGACCATGTGGAACACCGCGGTCGCGATGTCGACACCGAACGCGACGATCGGCTCCCGTGCGTTCATCTCCGCGCTGACAACCGGACCATTGGCGCCGAGCGTGACCTGGCTCGTCACGTCGCCGCGACCGAGATCTTCGTCGAGCGCGAGCTCGATCAGGCGGCGGACGGCGGGGATCGCCGCGAGGCCTCGAACAGCCGAGCTCGTCATTTCGGCGCTGTTATACACGTCCCGTCCGACGCGGGATCAACGGATTTCGTTCGATCCGATCTCGAACAACCTGACTGAACGTCCACGTGAACCGCGCTTGGCTCCGGCGAATGCCGAGGTACGTTGTGTGTGACCATGGCCGACGACAAACCTCCCGTCACACGCACGGCGTGCGTGATCGCCGGAGCGACTCCCGAGCAGGTAGTCGCGGTGGGAATGAACCCGCGCATTGCCGTGCGCGCGAACGCGCTCGGGACCCTCGTCACCGGGCGGCCCGGCGACCTCGCCATCGACTACGCCGCCGAGCTCGACGGGCCGGTCTACGACATCATGTACAACTCGGACACCGGCTGGTTCAGCGTCACGGTGTTCGAGGGCCTGGCGACTCCGAGCCGATGGGACAACCGTCCTGGAACCAACCCCGGCTACCCGCGGATCCCCGACATTCGGGGAGCGAGCACGCCGATGGCGATCCTCGCCGTGCTCGACGTACCTCCGGACGCCGTCGGTTACGTCGCGCGCACGCTCGGCGCCTGACGATCTACCTCCGCACCGCCTTCGGCGCTGCTGCGCGGCCCGACTCGTCGGGCCTTGCGCTCACGACCACTGCTCCACGGCCCAGCCCCGGCGGCGCGCGTGCCGGCGCAGGCGCGTGTCGGGGTTCACCGCGATCGCGGTGCCGACGCGCTGGAGCATCGGGAGGTCGTTGTAGCTGTCGGAGTAGAAGTAGCTGGCTCTCAGGTCCACGCCGTGGCGCTCGGCCCACTTCTCGGCGAGCGTCACCTTGTGGCGGCCGAAGCACAGCGCGCTGGCCTTGCCCGTGAACGACCCGCCCAGGACCTCCAGCTCGGTCGACAGCACGTGATCGATGCCAACGCCGCGCGCGACCGGGCGCGCGGCGTAGCAGGTGGAGCCGGTCGCGAGCACGACGAGGTGACCCGCGCGGCGGTGGTGGTCGATCGCGACGCGCGCGGCGGGAGCGACCTGCGCAGCGATGTGAGCCCGGTACCAGACGTCGCACTTCGCGATCATCTCGTCCTCCGAGTCACCCTCGAGATCCAGGCAGAGCTTCGTGAACACGGTCTCCATGTCGAGCACGGCGAGCTTGTAGAGCGCGCTCCAGTACACGGCCTTCGCGACCATCTTCCCGGGGAGCTCGCCGCGCCGGTAGAGGAACTTCGTCCACGACATGCCGGAGTCCACGCGCAGGAGCGTGTTGTCCATGTCGAACAGGGCGGCGGTCTGCAGCGTCATCGGAGCACCATCAGGTCCAGGAGGCGGATCAGAATGTTGGATCCAGCATGGGTCAGTGTCGAGGCCAAGATCGACCCCGTCGAGGACCGCATCCATCCGAACAGGAGGCCGGGGAAGAACGTCGCGAGCGCGCGCGGGTCGCCGTCCTTCGGGAGATGGATGAGCGCGAACATCGCAGCAGAGATCACGAGCGCGAGGCCGATGCCGCCCCCGAGGATCCGGCGCTTCGGCGGGAACCGGCGCTCGAGCAGGCCGAGCAGGAAGCCGCGAAAGAACAGCTCCTCGGGTAGCGCGACGACGATCAGCTGCACGGCGCAGAACTCGGCGAGCTTCCCGGTGAGCGCCGGCGCGTGGATCCCCGCGAGGCCGCCGTAGCGCGAGCACATGTTGTTCGGCACCAGGTTCGAGAGCAGATCCGAGCCGCACGCGATCTCGTAGAACGCGAAGTACCCGAGCGCGAAGATCGGAAAGATCACGGCGATCGCGACGCCGGCGGTGATCAGGCCCTTCTTGAGCGGCTCCGCGTGGAATCCATAGTCGACGAGGTCCTCCTTGCGCCGCCACACGTAGAACACGGGCACGTAGAGGAACAGCACGGCCACCAGCGCCGAGCCCAGATGGCCGATCGCCGGCAGCGTGACGTTGATCCGGACGAGGCCGGTGACGAGCACCGCGACGACCGCCCACGCGATGTACGCGTCGCGGGCGTCCCGGGCCGGGTCACGAGCAGCGGGCACTGCCCGCAGATTACCTCATCGACCTGCGCACCGCCTTCGGCGGTGCTGCGCGGCCCGACCCGTCGGGCC
>JACCRC010000194.1 GCA_013813765.1 Deltaproteobacteria bacterium
GCGCCACCGATGGCGGGCCCCACTCCGAACATCGTGCCGGAGCCCAAGGGCCCCACGCCCGATCCCGCGAAAGAAACGCCGACGCACACGCCCGCGCAGACCCAGATGGAGCTCGCGAGCGTCACGAACGCGACGATCCCGCAGGGCAAGGGCGAACCTCCCGCCCGCCTGACCCTCACGCTTCCGCCAGAGGTCCAGGAGTGGAAGTCCGACAGCCCGGATCCGGTCCGCATCAAGGATCTGATGGTCACGGCGACGAAGAACTACCTGAAGCTCGACGAGATCAAGCCCACCCCGCCGGCAGTCGACGACCCGGTGCGCGTGGAGATGCTCGCCAACATCAAGAAGCTCTTCGGGGAGCTACGCGAGGCGATGGCGTTGGCGCGTGGCGAGAACCACCAGCTCACGACGGTTCGCGCGCAGTTCGAGAAGTTCATCGGCGTGAAGGCAACGTCGGGCCAGTGGGCGCAGGGTCATAACGGCCTGAACAAGATGTGCACGCAGGCGAAGGTGATGATCCTCGAGCAGAAGCAGAAGCTCGAAGGCGACGCCAGGCCGATCGACGTCAGGTTGCGCGAGCTCGTCGCCGCCGAACCGCTGTTTGGTCAGGAGCTCGGCAAGAAGCTCGGCACCGACATCAACGTCGGCTTCGCCGGTGCGGTCGGCAAGGAGTTCGAGTCCGTGCTCGCCGCGCTGTCGAACGGCAGCATGGTTCAGAAGTGCCAGACGTTGAATGCCTTCGCCGAGCACTTCATGAGCGCCGCGGTCAAGGCCAACGATCCGAAGGTGATTGCGCGGATCAAAGCGAACATCGAGACGACACAGCGCGAGATGGCGGAACAGGCGAAGAAGCAGGGAACCGCCGCGCCCGCGGATTTCAACCTGGCCGGGCGCATGGAGAACATGAAGGAGTTCGGCGCGTTCAAGGGGCTCGCAGCTTCGCCCGAGTTCCAGGACACGATGTTTGGAAAGAAGAACGAAGAGGGCAAGCGCGAGGGCGGGCTCAAGAAAGACAACGCGGGCGTCGATGCCGAGCGAGCGAAGGCCGGAAAGCTCGATGGCAAGGGCCTCGGTGGCGACATGGACACGAAGATGGCGCAGCAGCCCGTCGAGCTGCTTGAGGAGCATCAGCTGGACTTCCTCGCCAGCCAGGGCTCGCCGGCGGTCGATTTCTCGGAGGCCACCAAGGAAAAGATCCCCGACGACAAGGACCGCAAGGCCAAGAAGGTCGAGCTGCTCAAGCTCGCTGGCATCCACCTGTCGAAGGCGCCCGGCACCCAGGATGGCGCCAAAGATGGTGTTGCGATGCCAGCGCAGAGCCCGGGGAACCCGAAGGACCACAACGCCGGCATGGTCGACGCGACGTCGGTCGTTACCGATCCGGATCGCGCCGTGAAGGACAAGATCACGGTCAACGATGGGAAGGACGGGGAGCCCGGAAAGGACATGACGTACATCGAGGGCAAGGCCGAGAACATCGTCGATCCACTGCACTCATGGGTCGCCGAGGCTCGCGCTGCGTGCGCACCGCTCAAGGCCGGAATCTCGGGAACCACCGCGCGCTTCGCCGGCGCTGCGCAGATGCTCGGCGCCACCAAGGGCGAAGCCGTCGTTGCGATGCTCGGTCACCTGCAGGCGATCGAAGCCCACAGCTTCTGGGAGATCGTCGACGGAGCACAACTCGGGATGACGCCCGGTACGTACACGCCGTTCAGCCCGAACCCCGAGGGCATGGAGGCGGCCGGCGCCGAGTTCGTCCAGAACCACATGGAGCTCGGGCCCGACGACGCAGCGATGAAGAAGAAGGCTATCCTCGGTCAGAAATGAGCGCCGAGCGTGTTTGCGCGCAGTCGGGACTTCTCGTCGACGGAGACACCCGGCTCCTGACCGATCCCTGCGAGTACTATCATCCCGCCACGCAGGTGCAGGCCGGTTGCGGACGGCTCCGCTGTGAGAGCTGCAAGGCCTGGGTGCGCGGCGGCCCGCCGGGCCTCGGGCTCAAGGCGAACACGAAGGTCGATCTGCGCGCCCTGCATGCCGCGCCCGACTGGACCGTGCTGCCCTTCCTCGAAAAAGCCTACGCGATGTTCAATCGTATGCGCCTCTATGCCTGCACGTGCCGGTACTGGGTCGCCCAGAGCGTCGCGCCGATCGACAACGACCACGAGATCGAGTCCGATCCGGACGTCCCGTGGGCGTGCGCCGGCCACCCGGTCCCCCAGCTACCTCTCTCGCTCGGCGATCTCCGGATCGATGCAGGGACCAACTGGACTCAGCTCGTCGACAAGATCCTGCACGGGAGCTGCCCTCGCGATCTGGAAAACAAGGATGCGCTCGGAGCCGAGCCAGCCCTCTGGCTCGCGTGGGTGTACGCGTACCTGCGCGGGCTCGCGGGCGCCGACAAGTTGTCCGTGGCGATCGCCAACCGGCTCGACGACGCCGATCCGCTGGTCGTCGGCCGCGTTCTCTACTTCTTCACGCGGTTTCCACGCGCGCAGGGGATCGAGAAGCTGATCGCAAAAGCCGAAGCGGATGTTCACCGCGTCGCCCTCGGATATCCCATCCCGGAGTTTCCTCCTGCGATCACGTTGTGGGGCGCGGTCGTCGCGGCGCATCACAGCGCTCCGAGCGAGCACGACGCGCTCGACGCCCGCATCGATGCTCTCGCGAAGAAGCTCCTTGTCATGCCGCGGTCGTCTCTCCCTCACGACGATGTCGGACCCACCGCTGCCATCGAGTTCGAGCGGCAACGGAAGTCACGACACGGTTGGGACGCCGATACTTTGAAGTACGTCCTCGACGACTTCGCACGCCTGCGGAACAGCGAGCGCGAAGATGTCATCGGCACCGCGCTGGACCGCTCGTACGCGGTCTTCCGGGATGAGAAGATGCGGAGGTTCGTCGCGGATCACATCGTCGAGATCGACAGGGCGGCGCCCGGTCGATGGCGCCAGGCGATGACGCTGCTCAGCGACAGGCACGATAAGCCTGCACAGGGGCACCTCATCGTCGTTGCGGGGGCGCGTGTCGTCCAGGCGCGCCTCGCCACCGCCGACGAGCTACGCGCCTGGATCAAGCAGCGGCGCAGCTCGGGCTGGGTCCACGCGGCGTGGGTCGAGCCGCTCGAGGCGATGATCGCAAAGAACTGAACGCGATCAGATCCGGTTCTCGAAGGGGACGCCGGCCCATCGCGCGATCGCTTGACCGACCGCCGAGCACCACGTGGTATCGGAGATCAGGTTGTTGCGATTGTACGTAGGATCCTCTTCGGCGGAGAGGTCGAACGCGTAGGCGAGATCGATCTGTTCTCCCGACGCTAGCGCGGCTTTGACGCCGCGGTCCTCGTAGCCCTCTGCGTACGAGAAGACGAGAGCGACGTCGGCGCGCGAGAGAACCTTGCCACCGGCGAGCGTAGCTTGCTCGCCAGCGGCTTCGAACAGCTTTCGCTTGTCGTCGTAGACCTCGACGCCATCGTCGGTGCGGACCCAGAACACCCCGGACTTGAAATCGGTCTCTGCGATGCCGACCCCCTGCGCCTTCAGCTCCGCGACCTTCGCCTCGTGCTCCGCCTCCGGCAGCCGGGTTCGGGCGAGTTGCTTCGCGCCATCGTCCCCGACGCTGTAGATCAGCAACGCGCGGCCGTCGGGCCTCAGTTCCTTTCCGGAGATCTGAACCTTTCGGCCAGGTGCCGCGAGGGCTTCTTCCAAGGTCATGCCGACATTCTACGTCGCCTCATCGCTATAGTCGCCGCATGGCCGTGACGGGAGACACCCCGACATTCGTTACCGCCGCCGGGCCGCGCGCGACGCGCACCGTCCCGAACGTCGACGCGATCGAGCCCGAGCTCGTCGGGTTCGTGCGCAGCGCCGTTCGCTGGCTCGATCCCGGCTTTCCGCAGAAGGGGACCCGCGGCGAGCGCGTGAAGGGCGGCTGGAAAGATGACCAGCAGGTCGAGACCGAGTTCACACAGGTCGAGGAGGTCACGAGCGACGGCCGCGGGATCCGGATCCTCCGCCTCTATCGGATGACGGAGCCAGGCCCACCGTGGGAAGGCGCGATCCGCGTGATCGCGCTCGGTGCGGCGAACGGCGCCCGGCTCGAGGTGCGGTGGAACTTTATCGCCAACGAGAGCGGGATCCGAGGCACCTCCGCCGAGCTCACCGCCGAGGGGCCGCGTCACCACGAGTGTGTCGCGGACTTTCAGAGCTGGTTCGCGACACCAGGCAACTGAAGCCCGCGGCGGATCCACTCGCACGCGCGAGAGATCCGCGCGGGGTTTCGCTTCATCCCGGCGCGAAGCGCGGCGACGACGATCGCGAGCGCGGCTTCCTCGTCGAGGCGCGCCACCTGCCGCTTCACGCGCGCGCCGATCAGCACCTTCAACAGGACCCCGACCACGACGATCGTCGCCACGATCACGAGCACCATCGCCGTCTTCGCGCCGAGCTCGGAGACGTGAGGCGTCACGACGAAGTGGGCGACCAGCGCACCGACGATGCATCCGGGGACGACCGCGCTCGCGAACGGGCGCAACCCCTCGGAGACGCCCGCGACCGGGCGCGAGTTCCCGGACCACCGGCTCACGGCCTCGAGGGGGCGCGGCACCGGCCAGAACAGCGTGGCGAGCTCGTTGCGTTCACCGGCGAGGAGTAGCCGGGCGGCGTCCGTGCCCTCACGGATCACCGACATCCTGTCGATGCCGCCGTTCCACGCGTGGAGGATCAGCTCGTCGGGTTGCTCCACGCCTGACGACCTTACCACCTCGACAGCGACGGGCACATGCGCGAGCATCGCGGGCGATGGCGTTCACTTGGCCCGAGTTCACGGTCAACCAGCCGCTCGACAGCGGCCGCTCCTGGACCGCAGCGTTCGACAGCTACGACCAGTACAAGGAGAACGTGTACTACCTGGTTCGGCTGTTCCAGGGCGAGGTCTGGGTCGACGAGCTCATGGTCGAGGTCGGGACCGAGTGGACCGGCGAAGACTGGACCGTCCCGACGTTCCTGCCCGAGCTGACGCGGCGAATCGCCGAGGTCGCGGCGACCGGCAAGACGAACACCGCATACAGCCGCTAGCTACGCGAGCGCGGCGGCGAGCTGCGCGGCGGAACGCTGCTGGAGCTCGATCTCGACCGGCGTGGCGTCGTCGAGGAACGCCATGAAGGAGCGCCACGCGTCCGGATCCCACGGCTGGTACCGGATCTCGCGCGACGACAGCGCGAGCAGCTGATCGCGCACCTCCGCGTGATAACCGGCCTGCGCCCACACGCGCAGGTCGTTGCCGAACGAGCTGAGGAACCCCTCGACCCACGTCGGGGTGCTGTCGGTTGCCAGCTGCATCCGGACCTCGGCGACGACGCGGGATGCGTACCGCCACGTCCCGAGGTTCGGCGCGATCGCCTCGATCCGATCGATCGCCGCTTGCCCCACCGGCTGGTCGCGGTGCAGGTCGAGCTCGACCGTCGCGATCTCCAGTGCGGGATGAGACGACAGGCTCGCAGCCGCCGGGTGACTCCGCACCTTCGCGAGGATGTCCGCGGCGGTCTCGGTGTCGAGCTGCGCGAGCGCAACCCGCACCGCGAAGTAGGTCTGTCGCGGCATCGACTGCGCGTCCGGCACCGGCAACGGCGGGAGCGAGTCGAACCGTTCGTGATCGAGGACGATCTCGATCATTCGATCGAGCGCCGCGGGAAGCGCGTGTCGCGTCCACAAGATCTGGGCGTACGCGAGCGCGAGCGATGGCAGATGCGCGAGCGAGAGTCGCTCCGCGAGCGCGAGCGCGGCGTCGATGCCAACGGTGTGATTCGCGTCGAGCGCGGCGATGGAGGCCAGGCTCGGTAGCGGCGTGGAGCCCTCCGGCATCGCGCGATCGCCGATCGCCGTCGCGGACTTGATCAGGCCGGCGACGCGATCGCGCGGCACGGCGACGGTGGGGGACGTGCCGATCTGCTTCAGCGGCGAGAGATGCGAGCGCACGCGCTGCGCGAGCGCGGCGTCCTCTTTGCCGAGCAGCGAGCCCGCCGCGATATCCCACGCGATCAGCGCACGCTCGATGGGGCGACTCTCGAAGCGATCGAGGAGCATCGTCACGAGCGCGGGCTCGAGCCCGCGACGGAGCAGCAGGCGCAGGATCGTATCGACGTCGGCAGTGGGCGGAACGCGCAGGCGCTGGTAGCCGTCCGCGTCGACATCCCAGGTCAGCTCGCCGAGGTGAGCCGTCACGGAGCTCAGCAGTCGTCGATCGGCGATCTCGGCGAAGCTCATGCGTTCGTTGGTACCATATAGTTCCGGCATGGATGTGCAGGAGCCCGCGACCGAGGCCGACGTCGAGCACCTACTACGCTCGACGGCAGCAGGACCTCCCAGCTTCGGCGACGATCTGCCGTGGGACTTCGCGCTGCGCTGGTCGCCCGGGTTCCAGCTCGCCACCGCGTGGCCCGTGATGTCGCGGCTGCTCGAAGATCCGAGCCCGACGATCCGCACCCGCGCGCTCGAGTACGTGAATGCGTGGTCCGTCAACGACGCGCTCGTGGTGAGCCGGCTGATCGACATCGCGAGGAATCACGCGAGCACGTACCCCGAGCCCGAGGTTCGCGCCGAGCTCGCGCGAACGCTCGCCAACAAGGCGGTGTCGATGCGGTCGTTCCGCGCGAAGATCGCGGCGGCGATCGTAGCGCTCCTCGGCCCGGCCGCGGCGCCGAAGGGCACGACCGCGCTCCTCGCCGAGTACGAGCCTGACGCGCTGACGAGCACCGCCGGCGCGTGGAGCGAGGAGATCGATGATCAATCAGCCGCGGAGGCCGCCGCCCGCGCGATGGCGATGTACCGGCGCGATCGCGTCCTCGCGTTCCTCGCGGCGCTCGCCGGCCGGAGCGCGGAGTCGCGCGGCGACATCGCAAAGGAGCTCGCAGGGTCGCTGGCGATTCCCGACGACAAGCTGCAGCTGATTCTCGACGTCGACAAGATCCCGATGCCGAGCACCCGGCCGACGCTCGAGGAATGCCGGCGCGCGCTCGGCCTTCCGTGATCGCTCAGGCCGATTGAGCGCCGAGGCGCGCTTCGATCTCGTCGCGGACCGCGTCGTCGACGCCGAACAGCGCACCGAGCAACTTCCACGGCGCTGGCTCGTGCGGCAGATGAAACGCCTCGCGACAGAGAAACCTGGCGACGTCCCGCTTCACCGCCTCGGGAACGAGCCGGATCACGGTGAACGTGCAGTCGAAGTCGTTGCCGAACGCGGCGAGGTGGGCGTGCCACAGCTCGCGGGCGCGGTTCGGCGCGCGCTTCGACGCCACGATCGCGCGGACCATCGCGGCGTAGCGCCACAGCGGCTCGACGGTGCAAGCGGCCTCGACCCGCGCGAGCGCGCTCTCGCCGTGGTCGTAGAGCAGGCCGAGGTGGGCGCTGACGACGTCGACCTTCGGCGACGACATGCCGCTCCACCGCGGCCGCTGCTCCATGCTCTGGAGGAACAGTGCGTTCGCGCTGCCGGTATCACCGAGCGCGATGTGCGCGCGCAACGCGCAGTACTCCGCGACGTCGCGCTGCTCGCGCTTGGACACGTCGACACCCTGGAGCGCGGAGCCGGGAATCTTGTGCGGAACGCCGGCGTCGAACAGCGTCTCGCACAGATCGAAGGCGACCTCGGGCCAGCTCAGGCCGCGCTGCAGGAAGTCGAAGTAGATCGAGGCCAGCGTCGGCAGGCGCGCGAGCGACGCGAGGCGCGCGAACGCCTGGATGCTGTCGCGCGTGCCCTGACGAGCGAGTAGATCGTCGCCGCGGTGGTGGAGCTCCGCGAACACGCCGAGGTGCTGCTCGTACGCATACGCGAGTAGCTCGATCTCCCCTGCCCGCCCGATCTCCGGGGTGCGCGCGAAGCGCTCGAGTAGCGCGACCGCCGGATGCGCGTTGAGGTCGATGCCGACGTCGTTCGCGGGCGGCCGCACGTCACCGAGCGTCTCTGCGTCCGCGCGCAGCTGCGCGAGCAACGGATCGCGCGGCGACCAGATCGACTGCGCGAGCACGTCGACCGCGACCAGCGCGCGTTCGAACGGACGCTTCTCGAGCTTGGCCCGCAGTGCACCGACGAGCTGGGGGTCATGACCGCGGCGCGCCATCTGCCCGAAGATGCGCTTGATGTCGGCCCCGGGCTTCTCTGTCAGGCGCGGGTCCTTCGGCGCCATGTTCGGATCGATCTTCGCGTCCGCGAGCGCGTTCGCTGTCGCGAACAGACCCAGCGCTCCCGCGCGCTCGGAGATGCGGTTCATGATTCGGCCGACCCTGCAGCTGGAAGCTCGAGGACGAACAGCGTCCCGCCGCCGAGGTAGCTCTCGACGTGGATGTAGCCGCCGAGCTCGCTCATGATCTCTCGTACGATCGTGAGCCCCATTCCCATCCCAGCCGCACGCTTGGTGGAGACCTGAGGCTCGAAGATCTGCGGAAGCATCTCGGCGCTGATTCCAACGCCGGTGTCCGCGATCGCGATGCGCGCCCAGCCCGCGGGGCTCGTGTCGAGCTCGACCGAGATCTGGTGCTTGTCAGGAGCGCGCTCGGGGATCGCCTGCGCCGCGTTGACGAGCAGCGACACGAAGACCTGGCCGAGCTGGCGCGGGCTCGCATGAACGAGCGGCGCTGCGCCGAGGCTCGCGACCAAGCGTGCCTTGTGCTCGATCTCGCCTCGCGTCAGCGCGAGCGCTTGCTCGAGCGCTTCGTGCACCGGGATCGCGCCGACCGTGCGGGTGTCGAAGCGGCCGTAGTGATCGAGGTATGCGGCGAACGACAGCAGGCGCCGACGCTCGGTCTCGGCATTGATCAGCGGCGGCGTGAGCACCACCGGCCGCCCTTCGGCCTCGGCGATCGCCTCGGCCTGGGCCTGGGCCCGGGCGACCAGCTCCGGGAGTGACTCGGCGAGTGCCAGGAGCTGAGCCTTGAGCCGCTCCAGCGCGTCGTCTCTGCCGCCCACGGCTCGCGACCCTATCATGAGTTCGCGAGGTTACGGAGCGGCGCTCGGGGTGGGTACGTGTGGGTCAGGGTTCCTCTCCCGAGAGCCCGATCTCTCAGGAACCTGCTTCGCGAAACATCCGGAATTTCGAGCGTTGTGTATCCTTCCGCGGGGGGAATCCGCGGCCCAGTACCGTATTTCTGGGGAGCGTTCCGCACGTATGAGGCTCAACCGACACGATGAAGCTGGATGGCGTGCAATTGCACGCAGTTGCGGCGTTTCCGAGAAAGTCGCGTTCCTGCTGTGGCAGCGGGCCCAGGCCGAGGCCGGGCCCGACTTCCAGCAGGCCGAGCTGCTGTTCCGCCGGATGGTGGAAGAGACCGCCGTCCTCGACGCCGTCACGGAGCAGATCGAGAGCACCGCCGGTGCCCCGGAGCCGGGCAAGTCGACGCGCGTGATCGATGAGGAGCTGGGCGGCGCGAGCGGTATTGCCGAGCCCGAGGTCGAAGCGACCGAATCGCCGACGACGTCGCGCCTCAAGAAGGCGCTGCTCGATGCGGTCCGCGATGTCGAGACCGCGGCGACCTCGATGGGTGGCGCCAACGCGCAGACGATCAACGAGGCGCTGCGCCGGTTCATGCGCGGCCAGGGCAAGCCGTTGCTCTCCGTCGACGACAGTGCGATCGCGCAGGTGCTTCGCCTGGCCGATGCGCTCGTGACGATCGTCGAGGAAGGCCGCGCCGCGAAGAGTGGCAAGTCGCTGCCGGGCGCGCTGAAGAGCGAGCTCGAGACCAGCCTCGGCTACGACTTCAGCGATCTCCGCGTCTACGACGACAGCAAGGCCGCGCAGGCCGCGCGCAAGCACGACGCGATCGCGTTCGCGCAGGGCACGAACATCTACTTCGCCGAGGGCGCCTACGATCCGTCGAGCCGCGAAGGCCGCGAGCTGATCGCCCACGAGGCGACGCACGTCGCGCAGCAGCGCGGC
>JACCRC010000490.1 GCA_013813765.1 Deltaproteobacteria bacterium
ACGTTGATGCCGGCGGTCCGCCGCGCACCGCGGAGTGGGCCACGCCCGATCCCACGGCGGCGCTCGCAGAAGTGCTCGGCGAGCTCAAGCCCGTCGACGTTCCCGGCCTACCTCGGTTCTGGGGCGGCGCGGTCGGCTGGATTGCCTATGACTGCGTGCGGGCGTTCGAAGAATTGCCGGCACTCGCGCGGCCCGGCCTCGATCTGCCACCGCTGTGCATGGTCATCACCGACACGCTGCTGATCTTCGACAACCTGCGCCAGACGTTGAAGGTCGTCGCGACGCCGTACGTCGTTCGGCCGGAGAAAGCCGAGCTGGCGTACGAGCGAGCATGTGCCCGGATCGACGCGATCGTCGCGACGCTGCGCGCACCACGACGTGCGCTGCCGGCGCTCGAACCGCCCCCGCTCGGCGAGCAGCAGTCGATCGTCATACCGCCGTCGACGTTCACGCAGGAGAGCTTCTGCACCGCGGTGGATCGCGTGAAGGAGTACATCCTCGCGGGCGACGCGTTCCAGGTCGTGCTGTCGCAGCGGTTCTCCGAGCCCTCCGGCGGTGCGAGCCCACTCGACGTCTATCGCGCGCTGCGCGTGATCAATCCGTCGCCGTACATGTTCCATCTCGAGTTCCCCGAGGCGCGCGTCACCGGGGCCTCGCCGGAGACGCTGGTGCGCCTCTCCGACGGGCGCGTGGAGGTGCGGCCGATCGCGGGTACGCGTCCGCGCGGGCGCACCGCGACCGACGACGATCGGTTTGCCGAGGAGCTGCGCGCCGATCCGAAGGAGCTCGCCGAGCACCTCATGCTGATCGATCTCGGCCGCAACGACGTCGGCCGGGTCGCCGAGGTCGGGAGCGTGCACGTCGCCGAGCAGATGGTGATCGAGCGCTACTCGCACGTGATGCACATGACCTCTCACGTCGTTGGCAAGCTCGCCCCCGGCAAGACCTGGCTCGACGTGCTGCGCGCCGCGTTCCCCGCCGGCACGCTCTCGGGCGCGCCGAAGATCCGCGCGATGGAGATCATCGACGAGCTCGAACCGCACCAGCGCGGCATCTACGGCGGCGCCGTGGGTTACGTCAGCTATACCGGCAACCTCGATCTCGCGATCGCGATCCGTACGCTCGTCAACAAGGACGACACGTTCTACGTGCAAGCCGGTGCGGGTCTGGTAGCAGATTCGGTGCCCGAGCTCGAATACCAGGAGACCGTGAACAAGGCGCGCGCGGTGCTCCGCGCGGTCGCGATGGCACGCACGGCGGCCGGAGAGATGTGACCGTGAAGTTGTTGCTCATCGATAACTACGATTCGTTCACCTGGAACCTCGCGCAGTACTTCGGCGAGCTCGGGGCGGAGGTCTCGGTCGAACGCAACGATGCGATCACGATCGACGCGATCCGCGAGCGGAAGCCTGGCGCGATCGTGATCTCGCCCGGTCCGTGCACGCCGAACGAGGCGGGCATCTCGATGGACGTCATCAAGGAGTTCGCAGGCCAGACGCCGATCCTCGGCGTCTGCCTCGGACACCAGTGCATCGGCCAGGTGTTCGGCGGCAAGGTCGTGCGCGCGCCGCGGATCATGCATGGCAAGACCAGCAAGATCTTTCACGACGAGAAGGGCCTCTACGCGGGCGTGCCGAACCCGTTCGTCGCTACGCGCTACCACTCGCTCGTGATCCAGCCCGACACCATGCCCGACACGCTCGAGGTGACCTCGAAGACCTGGGAGGACGAGATCATGGGCGTTCGGCTCCGGGCACGTGGTGCGCCCCTCGAGGGCGTGCAGTTCCACCCCGAGTCGATCATGACCACGGCGGGCAAGGCGCTACTCGCGAACTTCCTGCGGATGGCCGGGGCGTGACCGCCGTCATCATCCGAGCGATCGATCAGGCTGCGCGCGGCAACTCGCTGTCGCGCGCGGAGGTCGCCGACGTGATCGGTCAGATCTTCGACGGCGAAGCGACGCCTGCGCAGATCGGCGGCTTCTTGATCGCGCTGAAGGCGAAGGGCGAGAGCGTCGACGAGCTGGTCGGTGCGGCGTCGGCGATGCGCAACCGCGCCGTGCCGCTCACCTGTCCGCGGCTCGAACACTCGATCGATACGTGCGGCACCGGTGGCGACGGCGCGGGCACGATCAACGTGTCCACGCTGGCCGCCATCCTGATCGCCGCGTGCGGCGGTGTCGTCGCGAAGCACGGTAACCGCGCGCTGTCCTCGAGGTGCGGGTCAGCTGACGTGCTCGAGCGGCTCGGCATCGCGATCGACGCGGAGCCCGCGCAGATCACGCGCTGCATCGAGCTGGCGAACATCGGCTTCGCGTTCGCGCCGAAGTTCCACGCGGCCACGCGCCACGCCGCGGGGCCGCGCAAGGAGCTCGGAACGCGCACGATCTTCAACCTGCTCGGTCCGCTGACGAACCCTGCGGGCGTGAAGCATCAGGTCGTCGGCGTGTACGATCCGCGCTGGTGCGAGCCGATGGCCGCGGCGCTCGGTGCGCTCGGTGTGCGCCGCGCGGCCGTCGTTCACGGCGACGGTGGGCTCGACGAGATCGCGGTGCGGGGGGAGACCCACGTCGCGATCTGGGACGATGGCGTCGTGCTCGCACGAACGCTGACGCCGAAGCAGTTCGGTGTCGACGAGTGCGATCCGGCCGGCCTCGCAGGCGGCGATGCCGCGCACAACGCCGCGATCCTGAAGAAGGTGCTCGCCGGCGTTCAGATCGGCCACGGCGAGCGCTACGAGGCGGTGCTGCGCGCGTCGGCGATGACCGCCGCGCTCGGCCTCGAGCTGCTCGAGTCGGGCACGATGGATCTCGACCGGCTGCCCGATCAGTTCATGCGCGCCTCGACCGTCGCCGTCGACGGGGCCGGGCGCCTCGCGCTGTATCGCTGGGCCGAGGCGAGCGGCGCAGCACCCGACGCCGACCTGTCGGACCTCGCCACACGCACTCCGCGAGAGTTTCAGGGAGTCGAGTGAGCACGATCCTCGACAAGATCCTCGCCACCAAGCGCGAGGAGGTCGCTGCGGCGAAGGCCGCCGTGCCGCTCGCCGAGCTCGAGCGCCGCGCCGCCGCCGCCGGACCGCTGCGCCCGTTTGCCGGCGCGCTCGCACGACCGCCCGGCAAGCCGGTA
>JACCRC010000507.1 GCA_013813765.1 Deltaproteobacteria bacterium
GGGCCACGTGGCCCACTTCATCGCGATGGGCCACGTGGCCCAGTTCATCGTGGACCGGTTCATCGTCCGTGGGCCACGTGGCCCAGTTCATCCGCGAGCCACGTGGCCGAGCTCATGGGCGATCGGCCACGTGACCCAGTTCTCCTGGCACGGTTCACCCTCCGTGGGCCACGTGGCTCAGTTCATCGAGGTGGCCCACGTGGCCAGTTCGTCCGCGGTCGGCCACGCGGCCCAGTTCAGCCGCGGTGGGCCACGTGGCCCACTTCATCCGCGGTCCGATCGTCTCCGGAGATCGAACCAAAGGTTCGAAGGCTGAGATCGTCTGCGCGAGGCAAGCGCGGTGGACCCTGTGGGCGGGCGCTCGCTCGTTGCCGCGATGCGGTTCACGTTGCTTGCGGCGGCCGGCCACATGTCCACCGCGACCGCTGAGCGATCTCGCCGGTGCTCGTTCCCGGATCCGATCGTCTCCGGAGATCGAACCAAAAGTTCGAAGGCCGAGGTCGTCCGCGCGAGGCAAGCGCGGTGGACCCTGTGGGCGGGCGCTCCCGCGTTGCCGCGATGCGATTCACGTTGCTCGCGGCGGCCGGCCACATGTCCACCGCGACCGCCGTGCGATCTCGCCGGTGCTCGTCGTTGCACGGACTGCTACTGCTTGAGATGCGGGTTAGCTGAATGAGCACGCTGATCGCCTTCTTCCGTGTTCGAGAACCAGCAGATCTCGCTCAGCTCGGGCCGCCTCCCGAGCGCCTCCCACTCCGTGTGGATTCGGTGAAGCGCGGCAGTCGGCGAAAGATCCCACGCAACGAATCCGTGCTCCGTCAGATCGCCGGCGCACATCAGTCCCGCGCTCACCAGCTCCGTCACGACCTGCACAGCGAGCGCTTTGACGTTCGCGGACAACCGCGACTTGGTCACTACCCACACGACTTCACTAACGTCGACCCAGTCCGCGAGCCCCCGCGCCAGAACTTCATCCACACAGAGATCAACTCCGATCATTCGACCTGAGCTGGCCACGTGGCCCACGCAGCTCAGCCCTTGATCTTCTTGTTCTCTGGATCGAACAGCGGCTTCAGCGAAGCGATCGCGGGATAACGGTTCGCCGCGATCTCGACCTCCCACGTCCCGGCATCGATCCACTTCTGATCGAGCGGCCCGTCGGCGGGCGCGTTGATCATCGCGAGCCCGACCGCACCGCCCAGCGTGTGCCCATACGACGCGGCGCGGATGTAGCCAACGGGCTCGCCGTTGCGTCGAACGACCTCGGCGTGGAACAGGAGCGGCTCCGGGTCCTTCACGAAGATCTGCAGCAGGCGCTTCTTGAGCGGACCGGCGGCCTTCTGTGCGACGACCGCGTCCTTGCCGAGGAAGCCGTTCGGCTTCTTCAGATCGACGGCGAAGCCGAGGCCGGCCTCGAGCACGGTATCGGTGTTGTCGATGTCGTGGCCGTAGTCGCGATAGCCCTTCTCCATCCGACAGGACGCGAGCGTCTTGAGGCCGGCGTGCACGAGGCCGACGTCCTCGCCAGCGGTGAGGAGGCGATCGTAGACGTGCAGCGCTTGCTCGGTGGGAATGTAGAGCTCGTAGCCGAGCTCGCCGAGGTATGTGATGCGGATGCAGAGGACCTTGGCGTAGCCAATGTCGATCTCGCGTGCGTGGCGGAACGGGAACGTCTCGTTGCTCATGTCGGTGCTGGTCACGCGCTGCATGAGCTCGCGCGAGCGGGGGCCCTGGATGTTGAGCTGCGCGTAGGCCGCGGTCATGTCGGCGCAGTGCGCGTGGGACTCGGTCGCCGTGAAGTAGCGCTTCATCCACGTCTCGACGTGGCGGTGGGCGGTGTCCGACGCGACGACCCAGAAGCGGTCGTCGGCGAGCTTGGTCACGGTGAGGTCGGCTTGCAGCTTGCCGGCCTCGTCGAGCCACTGCGTGTACGTGATCGTGCTGGAGGGGCCATCGACGGAGTTCGCGGAGATCCAGTCGAGGGCCTTGCCCGCGTCGCGTCCCTCGACGAGGAACTTCGACATGAACGACATGTCCATGAGGATGACGGCCTCGCGGGCGGCGCGGTGCTCGGCCTCCCAGGTGGGAAACCAGTGCTGGCGCTGCCACGAGTGCTGCTCGATCGTGGGCTGGGACGGCTTGTACCAGTCGGCACCCTCCCAGCCGGAGACGTCGCGGAAGTACGCGCCGCGGGCCGCGAGCCGATCGTAGAACGGTGACTTCTTCGCGCCGCGCGCGGTGGTCATCGTGTGCGTCGGGTAGTGGCACTTGTAGACCATGCCCAGCGACTCGACAGTGCGCGTGCGGCGGTACTCGGGCGTGGTCTGGTAGTGCTGCAGGCGATCGATGTTCATCGCGGTGACGTCGACGTCGGGACGGCCGTTGATGATCCAGTGCGCCATCACGCGGCCGAGGCCGCCGCCGGTGAGGATGCCGATCGAGTTGAGACCGGCGGCGACGAAGTAGTTCTTCACCTCGGGCGCCTCGCCGACGATCGGCCGGAGGTCGGGCGTGAAGCTCTCGGGGCCGCAGAAGAACTTCTTCACCCCGGCGGTCATCGAGATCGGGACGCGCGCCATCGCCTTCTCGACGTAGGGGCCCATGCGATCCCAGTCGGGCTGGATCTCGCCGAACGAGAAATCATCGGGGATGCGGCCGACGTTCCACGGCGCGCAGATCGGCTCGAACAGTCCGATCATGAGGCCGCCGACCTCCTCGCGGAAGTAGACGTGCGACGACGGATCCTCGAGGACCGGCCAGTCTTTTGACAGCTCCGGGATTCGCTCGGTGATGAGGTAGTAGTGCTCGGCGGCCTGGTTCGGGATCGCGATGCCGAGCTGCGCGCCGAGCTGCCGGGCCCACATGCCGGCGCAGTTGACGACGTACTCGCACTCGATGTCGCCGTACGCGGTGCTGACGGCACTCACCGCGCCGCGCTTCGTCTTGACGCCGATGACGGGCACGTTCTCGAGGAGGGTCGCGCCCTGCGCGCGGGCGCCCTTCGCGAGGGCCATCGTCACGCCGACTGGATCCGCGCGCCCGTCCTCCTTGACGTAGAAGCCGGCGAGCAGGTCCTCGACGTTCGCGAGCGGAAACAGATCCTTCACCTGCGCCGGCGAGATCTCGTGGACGTCGATGCCCATGAGGCGGTTGAACGCGGAGACGCGTCGGTACTCCTCGAGGCGATCAGCGTCCGCCGCGACCTCGATGAAGCCGGTGCGCTTGAAGCCGGTCGACTGACCGGTCTCGTGCTCGAGCTTCTCGTAGAGGTCGCACGAGTACTTCCGCATCTCGGTCGACGTCTCGGAGGTCGAGCCGAACGTGACCATGAGGCCGGCGGCGTGCCACGTGGTTCCGGAGGTCAGCTTGTCGCGCTCGAGCAGCACGACATCTTTCCAGCCCATGTGAGCCAAGTGGTACGCGACGGAGCAGCCGATGATGCCGCCGCCGATAACAACGACGCGGGCGCGCTGCGGCAGGTTCGGTTGGGACATACGCGCGCGGAGTCTACACGAGGGTCACGGAGTCGGCGTCGACAGCAGGCCTTCGTCCTCGGCGAAGCGCACGTACTTCTTCGTGATGTTCCACACGAGCCAGTTGCCGCCGCGGCCGACGAGCACCCACGGCGTGTACGCGTAGAGCGAAGCGGTCGCGTGATTCGCGGGCGTCACCGTGCGCGGATCGAGCGTCTTGCGCGACTGCCCCTTCTTCCACTGACCGGTGGCATCGGCGGAGCCATCGAACCACCTGCGCATCGTCTTCGCGCCGCACTGGAGCTGCAACGCGAGGCCGCGATACGCGGCGCTGCAACCGCCTCCGTCGGGGCAGCCGCAGCCGAGCGCGGCGTTGATCCGCGTCGTCGAGGGCTTGACGGTCTTGCTGATCAGCGAGGCCTCGACCTGCATGCGGACGAGCAGCATCAGCGGATGGATCCGGTGCGCGCGGGCGGCATTGACGATCGCTTGCGCTGCGGACACGCCGTCGACCGTGTACGACGCGAGCCACGAGCGATTGTTGTAGGGGCCGTCCTCGAGGAACGACTGGACTGCTTCGACGTCCATGTCTCCGGTGAACAGGGTGTCGTCGACGACGTTGTTCTGGTTGAACGCGGCGGAGACGCCGTCGGCCTTGCCGTCCGGCACCGGCTCGAAGTCCGACATCTCCTCGTGCTCGCCGGGTTCATCCGTATCCGAGGCACAGGCGCCCAACAGCGCCACCAGCACGATGAGACGACGAAGCATGGTGACCCGTCGTGCAAGGACGGGGGCATGACGTGGTGCATCAGCACGACGTTCAACTGGCCGTCAACGCGGCGGTTTACAAGTTGTGCAACGCGCACGTCGGCTGGGGGTGCTTCCTGGGGGAGCGGGCCCAGGCGAGTCGACTAGCCGGCGCGATCGCGGTACGACCGGATCGTGAGCTCTCTCGTACCCGTTGGTGGTGGTGAGGGGCCGCTCGCGCGCTGCACCCTCTGCGGGATCACGGCGGTCGGGCCCTGCGCGCGCTGCAAGAAGCCGGTGTGCGGCGACTGCTGCGAGCTCACCGAGGGTGGAGCGACGACATTCGCGGTCTGCCTGACCTGCGTGAAGCGCGGTGGCAAGTCGCTGACGGCCGGCTGGCTCGGCCTGCTCGGGTGGCTGGCGCTGCTGATGGCAGGATGTGTCGCGATCGGACTCGTGTTCGCGTTGCTCCGTCGTTGATACGCTATTGTGAGTGCGCATGAGTGAACACCCGACCGACTTCGTCGGCTCCATCGAGGACGCCATCACCACCTCGATCCAGGACAAGCTGCCCGACGCTGTCGTCGAGGTCTCCGGCGGCGGAGGGCACTGGCGAATCGGCGTGGTGTCCACGGCGTTCGCCGGCAAGAGCATGCTCGAGCAGCAGCGGCTGGTCCTCGGGGCAATCAAGCACCTGATCAATGGCGCCAACCCACCCGTCCATGCGGTCGATTCGCTGACGACAAAGACGCCGTAGCGGTAGAATGGCAGGAATGGACATCAATCGTGCCGTCTCGGCGATCGACGCGTTCGTGAAGACGTTCGAGTCCTCCGGCGCGAAGCCGGTCGAGGTTCAGGTCCGCCCATCGGGCGACGACGTCAACTGCATCAAGATCTGGGTGGACCTCGGCAGCTCGAAGGTCGACACCGGCGCGTGGGCGAAGGCTCTCGAGGCCGCGGTCAAGAAGAGCGTCTCCGACGCGTCCGGGTTCGAGCTCGCGATCCGCGCTGAAGCCGACGCTACTTGACGAGCTCGCCGATCGCTTCGCGAACGAGCGGGTGATAGACGTCCTTCGCGGCGGCGTAGGTGCTGCGCGCGAGCGCCTTCCACCGATCGTTGCCCGCCATCAGCGCCTTGTAGACCGGCGTGACCATGCGACGCCGGCCAACCGTCGAGAGGTACGTGCGGATCGCGGGCTCGGCGCGCTGTACGTCGGCGCGGATCAAGAGCGGCAGCCAGTGCATCAGGATCTCGGCGTTGCCCGAGGTGAGCTTGAATGCTGCGTCGAGCGAGTCGAGTGATGCGGCAGTGACGGTGGCGGGAATCGCGCGCAGATAGATCACCCACTCGAGCGTGGTCCATCCGGCGGGCGGCAGCGTGCCGGAGGTCGCGAGCGCTTGGATCTCGACCACGCGCTTCGACGTTGGCTCGGGTTGCGTCGCCGGGATCCCGCCCTCGTGCAGCCACGGCGCGAGCTTCCAGTTGACCGCATGCTTCGCAAACAGCTCGGCGTTCGCGTCGGCCTCGAACGTCTCGGTGTCGGTGGACTGGAACGCGAGTCGATCGAAGCGGCGCCGGAGGAACGCGTCGAACACCTCGCGGCCGAACGCGAGCTCGAGCGCACGCAGCAGCAGCGCGCCCTTCTCGTAGGCGACGGAGCCTAGACCCTCGTCGGGCTCGGCATCGGGGCCGAGCTTCAGTGCGAGGAACGTCTTCGGATCCGTCGGGCTGTGGTCGGCGAGTGCCTTCCGCAGGTCGTGGATGCCGAGCGCCCAGTCGATGTCCGCGTACTCCTTGCCGCGCAGCTTCTCCATGAGGCGGCGCTCGACGTACGTCGTGAAGCCCTCGTTCAGCCAGAAGTCATTCCACGTCGCGTTCGTGACGAGGTTGCCCGACCACGAGTGCGCGAGCTCGTGCGCGATCAGCCCGACGAGCGAGCGGTCACCGGCGATCACCGTCGGCGTCAGGAACGTCAGTCGTGGATTCTCCATGCCGCCGTACGGAAAGCTCGGCGGCAGCACGAGCATGTCGTAGCGGCCCCAGCGGTAGGGACCGTAGAGCTCCTCGGCCGCCTTCATCATGGCCTCGACCTCGTCGAACTCCGCCGCGGCGGCGTCGACCATGCCGGGCTCCGCGTAGACGCCCGTACGCGGGCCGATCGAGCGGAACGCGAAGTCACCGACTGCGAGCGCCATCAGGTAGCTCGGGATCGGCTGCTTCATCTCGAAGCGAAACACGCCATCAGGCGCGATCGCCTGCGGGTTCTCCGCGCTCATCAGCGCCCACTGCCCGGGCGGCACGTGAACGGTCGCGTCGTACGTGAACCGCACCCCGGGCGTATCCTGAAGAGGGATCCACGTGCGCGCGAGGATTGCCTGCGACTGCGTGAACAGCATCGGGTGCTGCTTGCCGAACGTGCCCGCGGGCTCCACCCACAACAGCGCGCGCGCCTCGGGCGGCGTGCGATAGGTGATCGCGACGCAGTTATCCGCGGGTAGTGCGATCGACAGCGCGCGGCCCAGCACCTTCACGGGCGGCGCCACGCGGTGCGCCAGCGGTGCGCCCGTCGCGCAGCTCGTGACCTTGTCGATCGTCAGCGTGTCGGTGTCGAGCACCACCTCGGTCGCCGACGGATCGCGCCGCGCGAGCTGGAGCTTCGCGGTGCCGGTGAGCATGCGCGGGGTGAAGTCGACGTGCAGGTCGAGCGAGAGGTGCGTGACCGCAACGCGCATCGGCCGCGCGTGCGAGTGCGGATCGTGCTTGATCGGCGCCGGCACCGGTTGCGGGCGAGAGCTGCCCTTGCATCCGAGGATGCCGAGCGCGAGTGCGACAGCTGCGAGGCGCATCAGGACCCGGGCTTCTTCGGCTCTCTCATCATCCGCTTGCGCTCCTCGATCTTGTCGACCATCGCCTGCAGCGCCTCGTCGATCTGCGGCTGCTTCGGGATCTGGCACTCGCCGCTCTGGGTCACCGTGGACTCCCACTTCCAGTACCCCGGCGGTTTCGGCGGCTCGGGCTGCTTGCGCGCCCACCACCACAGTCGAGCCTCGCGCACGCCCGGCGGATATGGCGTCGCCGCGCGGCCGTAGTCATTCGTCCACAGATAGAACCGGGGCACGATCTGCCCGTCGAGCATCCCGTACTGGATGATCTTCTTCAGCATCGGCGGATCCGACTTGATGAAGTCCTGCAGCGCGGCGAACGCCGTCTCCGCGCACGCGATCGCCTCGGGCCGCGCGGACGCTGGATTCGGATCGGTCTCGCCCTCGGGCACCACGCCCTGCTGCGGGTAGAACCCCCAGAGGACCTCCTCGGGATACTTGATGTCCTCGGTGCCCGCGTACGGCCAGTACTCCGCGCCGGTCAGCGTGTAGCCGTTCATCGTGAACGAGGCCATCTTCGCCTTCGGTGGCGGCGGTGGCTCGGGCTTCGCGACGGACTGCGAGCCCCCTCCGCACGCGGCGAGCAGCAAGACGACAGCGAGGCGCATGCCGCGCTTTATCACAACGCGAGCGACACGCCCGCCACGGTGAGCATCGAGATCGCGATGCCCATCAGGCTCTCACCGGCGATCAGGCCCGACGCCACCGGCACGACGTAGCCGTTGTAGCTCGGCGCCTTGCGCCTGATCAGCTCCGCGGTCACGGCGCCGAGGAACATCATGATCGAGTTCGACGCGGGCACGACCATCGCGAGGCCGATGCCATACGGCGACGGGATCCAGGCCTTCGCCTCCTTCGACGCGTACTTCTCGACGATCGCCATCACGATGCCGAGCCCGAGGCCCACGTAGATCGCGGTCACCGACGAGTCGTGCAGCGAGTCGAGACCGTAGGAGAACGCCTTCGACACGCCGGCCCACACCACACACGACGGTGCGGGCCACTCGTCGCCGCCGAGCACCGACGGATCCGGGATCACGAGGTTGAACGCGGGCACCACGATCGCGGCGCCGGCGAGCACGCCGAACAGCTGCGCGTAGAGCTGGTGCCGCGGCTTCGCGCCGAGGAGCCAGCCCGTCTTCAGCGTCGTCAGCAGGTCCGCGGCGTGGAGACCGATGCCGCCGGTGACGTTCGCCGACATGATGTTGCCCGAGAGATTTCCCGGCGTGATCACGCCGTACATCATCTGGGTGACGGGGCCGAGCGCCTTCGTCGGCGTGACGTCGGTCTCGCCGGTGACGCGCGCCGCGACGAAGCCCATCAGCACGGCGAGCGGCACCGCGATCAGCGCGGCCCACACCGGGATGTGGAACATCACCGACATCAGGATCACGATGATCGGCGTCAGGAAGAAGAAGCCCGCGGGGAACCACCACTCGGGGCTCTCGACCGCATCGATGCCGGCCTCCTCCTCCTTGTGCTTGCGGAAGACCTTGCCGATTCCCGTGAATGCGCGCGCGAGGCTCTTCCAGTCCAGCGCGAACGACGTCAGGCCCGCGCCGACGAGCAACGCCGCACCCGGCCACAAGGTCCACGCGACGATCGACTTGTAGCTGACCTCGGTGATGAGGCCCTGATCGAGCAGCGACGGGCCGAGGACGGCATACGTGAGGACGCCGCCGAGCAGCAGCGACCAGCCGGTGCGGAAGGACATCAGTGCGCCAGCGGCGAACAGCACCACCTCGGTCTTGAGCGCGAGCGTCCACTGCGCGAACGAGTGACCGGAGATCGAAAGGCCCGGGGCGACCGTGCCCGGGATCAGCTTCCACGCGTCGCGGATCCACGCGAGCGCCGCTCCGAACAGCGCCGAGTAGAGCAGCGCCTTGCCGGCACTCGCGCCCTTGCCCGCGGCCGCATTGTGGATCGAGCGGATCGTCTCGGCGGTTGCTGTGCCTGTCGGGAACGGCAGCGCTTCCTTGTTGATGAGCTGGCGCTTGATCGGAATCGCGGCGAACACGCCCATCGCGGCGATCACGCCGAACCACGCGATCATCCCGACGGAGTCAGGCCGAACGGTCGTGGCCATCATGAGCGCGCCGAACGCAGCGGCATTACCGCCGGCGGTCATGTAACCCGCGCCGGAAGCGACCGTCGTGAGCGCGTTGTTCTCGAGGATGGACAGCGGCTTCCGGGTGACGCGGATCGCCTGCAGGAACTGAAATGCAGCGAACGCGAGGATGCAGGCGGTGAGAGTCACGCCGAGACTCCAGCCCGTCTTGAAGAACACGTAGATGTTCGACAGACACATCACCGCACCGATCACGATGCCGCCGATGACGGCGCGTACCGTCAAATTCGGTTCGTTCGGGCGATACACGTCCCGGAGCCAGACTGTCTCGGGATCCTCGTCGGTGGCCTGATTCACGGGGGCGGCACGTTATCCCGAAAAACCCGCCATCTGGTAAATCGCGGAATCATTGAAAGAACACGATTCAGGTGCACATGTCAGAGGAATGGGGCAAGGTAGCCCCCCTCATGGAGACCCAAAACGAAAACGGGAAGTCGGAGTCGTCGGCCTCGTCCACGGTGAGCCGTTACAACGAGCTCGTTCAGCTCGTCGCCAACATGAAGGCGGACTTCGAAAAGTTTTACAACGACGGCAACAAGGCCGCCGGTACTCGCGTTCGCGGTGCGATGCAGGAGCTCAAGTCCTTCGCGCAGACCGTCCGCAACGAAGTTACCGAGCTGAAGAACAAAGAAGGCGGCGGCGGCAAGGAGTAACGACCGGCCGTCTTGGATCGCGCCGTCGTTCTCCCGTCCCGATTTTCAACCCAACTGCTCGGCTGCGTCCGTCGGTAGCGGAGGATCCATCTCTGGATCTGCCCCTCGATGGTTCCGCCGCTGAGCGAGCTATTGTTCGCGCATGGACCGCAACCCGCAGGCCGTCGAGATGGCCGACGAGTCGATGGTGCGCAACCTCGCCGCGCAAGCGGAGGCGATCTGGCCGCAGGAGCTGCCGATCGTTCGCCGCCATCGGCTTCCGGATGCGCCGGCGATCCTCGACGTCGGCTGCGGCACCGGTGAGATCTCGTCGCGGCTCGCCGAGCTGTTTCCCCGCGGCAGCGTCACCGGCGTGGATCTCCTCGAGCCGCACCTCGTGCTCGCGCGGCAGCGGTACGCGGCGCTCGCGGATCGAGTGACGTTCCAGCAGGCGGATGCGTTCGAGCTCCCGTTCCCGGCGCATACGTTCGATCTCGTGGTGTGCCGTCACCTGCTGCAGGCGGTGCCGGATCCCGAGAAGATCCTCGCGGAGATGGTGCGCGTCGCCCGGCCCGGCGCCGTGATCCATCTCATCCCCGAGGACTACGACATGATCCACGCCGGTCCCGCGCGCCTCGACGTCGCGGCGTTCTGGCATGCGGGGCCTCGCGCATACGGGCGCGCCTCCAAGATCGATCTGCACATCGGCACGCACGTGTTCAGCCACCTGCGTGCGCTGCCCGTCGACGACATCACGACCGACTACGTCATCGTCGACACCCAGCGCGTCCCGCGGGCGACGTTCGCCGGGATCTTCGAGGCCTGGCGCGACGGGTACACCGGGTCGATCGCCCGCTCCCTGGGCTGGCCGGAAGACAAGGTCCGCGACCACTTCGATGCGACGATCGAATGCATCCGCGACCCCGATCGATTCGCCGTATGGATGGTGCCGGTGGTCAGCGCTCGCGTACGCTGAGCACATGGAACCGCAGTTCTGGCGCGACCGTTGGGCCGAGGGGAAGACCGCGTTTCACGAGGGCAAGCCGAACAGCTTCCTCACACAGTTCCTCGCACGCATGACGGGCAAGCGCGTGCTCGTCCCGCTGTGCGGGAAGGCCGATGACCTCTCGTACCTCGCGTCCGAAGGCCGGGAGGTCGTCGGGATCGAGCTCGTCGAGGATGCGGTGAAGGCATTCTTCGACGAGCACAGTCTGACGCCGACCGTCGACGGCAATCGCTACACCGCCGGTCCGATCACGCTGATCGCCTCGGACATCTTCGCCATCGACCGCAAGCAGCTCGGCACCATCGACGCGATCTACGACCGCGCCGCGCTCGTCGCGCTACCGCCCGACCTGCGCCCTCGCTACGTCGCGCACCTTCGCGCGGCCGTGGCGGACACCGTCCCCGGCCTGCTCGTGTCGATCGAGTATCCCCAGGAGCGGATGGAAGGCCCGCCGTTCTCGGTCCCCGAGACCGAGGTCCGCACGTATTACCCGAAGGCTCAGCTTCTCGCGGAGCAGCCACTCACGAGTGGCCGCGCGGCGGAGCTCGGCGTTGCCATCGAGCGCTGTTACTCCGTGACGTGGTGAAACAGCACGCGCCCGCGACGGAGCGCAACCGCGAGCCGATCCGGGAGGTGCTCGCGCGCGAGCTGCCCGCGACCGGTACGGTGCTCGAGATCGCGAGTGGCACCGGAGAGCACGCGGTCCACTTCGCGCGCGCATTTCCCGAGCTCACGTGGCAGCCGTCCGACCCGGATCCAGCATCCCGCGCGAGCATCGAGGCGTGGCGCGCGGACGCCAACCTGCCCAACCTCGCCGCGCCGCTCGCCCTCGACGTGAACGCGCCGTGGCCGGTCGAACAGGCCGACGCGATCGTGTGCATCAACATGATCCACATCTCGCCGTGGGAGTCCTCGCTCGCGCTGTTCGCCGGCGCCGCGGCGATCCTCCCCGAGGGCGGCTTGCTCTACACCTACGGTCCGTATCGCTTCGATGGCGTCACCGCGTCGTCGAACGTCGAGTTCGAGAAGTGGTTGCACGCGAAGGACCCGCGGTTCGGTGTTCGCGATCTGCGCGAGCTGACGACCGCCGCCGGTGGGCACGGCCTGGTGCTGCGCGGAGCCATCTCGATGCCGGCGAACAACCACTCGCTGCTCTTCCGCCGCGCGTAGCCCCCCGCTATCGTGACCGCCCGTGTGGATTCCGCTCCTCACGATCGCGCTGGCAATCTGGGTGGCCAGCGTCGCGGTCGTCATCATCCTGCAGCGCCGATCGGCGGCCGCCACGCTCGCGTGGCTGTTCGCGCTGGTCTTCCTGCCGGTGATCGGGCTCGTGATCTACCGGATCATCGGTCCGCTCCGTCTCGAGCGGAAACGGATCAAGCGCAACGCGAACAAGCTTGTCGTCAAGGAAGCTCTCGCGACGCTCGTGGCGATGGAGGACGTCAACTCCGTCGAGCACATACAGCTCGCGCGGGTTGGCATGGAGCTCGGCGAGGCATCACCGCTGCACGCGAAGGAGGTCGAGCTCTACCTGGACGGGGACTCCTGCTACGCGGGCATCCTCGCGGCGATCAACGCGGCCACTCGCCACATTCACATCGAGTACTACATCTGGGAGCCCGACCAGATCGGCCACGAGCTGCGTGACGCCTTGATCGCCCGCAAGAAGGCCGGCGTCGAGGTACGGATCGTCCTCGACGGGACCGGCTCGAACGGGCTGAAGAAGAAGTTCCTGGCTCCGCTCCGCGAGGCCGGGATCGAGGTCGCATGGTTCAACCCCGTCCGGCTCCGCTCGCTCCGCCTGCGCCGCCCCGATTTCCGCACGCACCGAAAGATCGTCGTATGCGACGGCCGGGTCGGCTTCACCGGCGGCATGAACATCGCCGACAGCCAGTCGGCGTCGCGCTGCAAGGACTACTACCGCGATACGCACATGCGGATGACCGGCTCCGCCGTCTGGCCGCTGCAGAAGATGTTCGTCGAGGATTGGTACTTCGCCGCCGGCACGCTGTGCCCGATCGACGCCGAGACCTTCCCCAACCAGGACAAGGGCGGCGACTACGTCGTGCAGATCCTCGGCTCCGGTCCCGACTCGGCCGCGTTTGCGATCCACAAGGCGTTGTTCACGGCGATCAACCAGTCCACCGATCGGCTGTGGATCACCACGCCGTACTTCGTTCCCGACGACTCGATGCTCATGGCGCTGACCTCCGCTGGCCTACGCGACGTCGACGTCCGCTTGATCATCCCGAAGCGCGGCGACAGCAAGCTCGTCGATCTCGCAGCGCGCAGCTACCTGCCCGAGCTGCTGACGTCCAAGGTCCGGGTCTACGAGTACGACGCTCGCTTCATCCACGCGAAGACGATGGTGTGCGACGACGATGTCGCGATCATCGGCACCGCGAACCTCGACAACCGATCGTTCCGGCTGAACTTCGAGGACATCGCGATCTCGTACGGGGAGAAGGTCAACGAGCAGCTCGCGAAGGCGTTTCGCGATGATCTGAAGCACTGCCACGAGCTCACGACCCAGGACATCGAGAAGCTGCCGCTCAAGGTCCGGTTCGGTCGAGCCACCGCGCGGCTGCTCTCGCCGTTGCTGTAGCAGTCAGGTGTCGGTGAGGCGCATGACCAGGCGCAGTACAGAGGCGTCGGGGTGCAGCTTGCTGATGTACGTATGATAGGCCTGCGTCGTCGGATCGCGTTCTACGATCGCGGCCGCGCCGGGCATCGACGGCACCACGAAGAACACCGCACCGCGGCCGCGGCGGTAGCGCACCTCGGCGCCGGGGGTCGGTGCGTGCGAGAGATCGAGCACGACTTCGACCTGATGATCGTCGTGCATCGAGTCGTGGTGCGCGAGCAGGTAATCGCCGGGAACGAGCCGCAGAAGGCGCGTCGACAGCACGCGCAGATCGCGATCGGTCAGCTCCGAAGCGATTTGCGTCAGCCCCGGCGGCGGAGGGACATCATCCGCAAACTCGTAGCTCCCGCGGTCGACGAACGTGTAGCGCTGGAACGCGACCGCGGGGATCACGCCACCGACGTCGGGCACGATCGCGGTGAACCGCGACAGCCTCACGGGTAGAACCATCCGGCCAGTGAAAGGCGGAGGCCGGCGAGGACCTCGCGGACTTGATGGAGCGAGACATCGCTGACGTCGAACACCACGAGCCGGTTAGCCTCGGGCGAGATCAGCAGCGCGGAGTCGATGCGCTCCGGAGTCTGGCGGTAGAGCTCGAGCTCACCGCCGGTCAATGGCTCCGGCGATGGCAGGTAGTACGCGAATGCGAGCAAGCGCTCGAGGCCGTCCTGATGATCCGAGTGAGGCAGCAAGTAGTGGCCCGGGCGGTACGCGTACGCGCGGAGCTCCGCACGCGTGACGGGCTTGCCGGTGATGCGGGCGAGAGGCGGCGCGAGGACGGCGCCAAACGACGCGCTCAGCTCGTGCAGATCGCCGCTGGCCTCGAAGCAGAAGATGTCGCCCTCCTGGCGGACCACGGCCTCGTCGTCGAGGACGTCGAGCACCGGCGTCGCGGGCACGACGTCATCGAAGACCAGGTGCGGGAACGGCTGGGCCTCGCGCCACGCTGCGGCCAGCGCTGCTTCGTCGCGCCAGCCAGGGCCGAGGGACCACACCGCCTTTGTCTACACCATTCAGGCCTGTGCGCGCTTCGGCGGCGGCGGCGGTGGGTCGATGAGGCCGCTGGCCTTATCGGATGGCAGCGTGTAGCGCTGTTCGATCGCCGAGCGGACGCGCGCGCGACTCTCGTCGGGCGACAGCTTCTTGTCCTTCTCGACAACGGCGACGGCGTCTGCGAGGCCGACGTCCTTCACCTCGACGCGTAGCCAGCGCGAGTAGTCGCCGCACTGCAGATGGTACGTCCACGTGTCGTCGTCGATGCCCTCCGCGATGTGCATGAAGAGGTGCAGGTTGTGAGCCTTCAGCTTCAGCTTGCCCTCGCGTCCGCGGAAGAAGAAGCTCCGCTCGTGACCGAGGTTGCCCTCGGTGTACTTGCGCGAGTGCCGGGTGCGTTCACCGTGCGGAGGCTCGGTGGCGACCTCGATCGGATCGTTGCCGAGCTTCCAGTACATCGCGTGACCCGGCTCGAGCCGGTCGATCTCGGGGCAGCTGGGCATCTCGACCTTTGCAACCTGCGCGAGCTCGTTGAGCGTCCTCTCGGGGTGCTCCCCCACCGCGAGGACACTCTCGATGCTGCCGATGATCGACGGGGCCACGCTTCCGGGGTGCACGGTGACGTAGAGCGTTCCGTGCGGACGGACCGGAATCTCGTTCGCCGGCGTCCACGACGCGGGCAGCATGTGGTGCGCCTCGTCGATGACGAGGAAGTGCGGCCTGCCCGTGCGCGAGCGCAGCTCTGCGAGCGCGGGCAGGAGGTGGGCACAGAACTCGGGGCGGTGATCCACCGCAACGCCGAGCATGTTGATCACCACATTGCGAGACGGATCCGCGAGCACGTCGAGGACCTCCTCGACGAGCGGCGCTCGCGACGGACCACCGAGCACGACCGCGAAGTCGAGCGTGGCGTAGTCGCCCTCCGGATCGATGATCGCGAACTGATAGCCGCCGGCATTGAGCCGCTCGAGTAGACCGGTGGTGAGTGTCGACTTGCCGCTGCCGGAGGTGCCGCACACCATCGCGCAGGTCGCGTAGGGGTCGAGCGAGATCTCCTTGTTGTCGGACTTGCCGAGGAGCACGCGGTGGCGCTTGAGGCGGCCGTTCGTCACGGCGAGATCATCGGTGAGGAGGTGCTCGACGAGCTCCGCAATGCCGTGGCCATGAGGGCCTTTGGTGACGAGGTCGGCCGCGTGCCTCAGCGCCGGCAACGAGTTCGCCACCGCGACACCGCACTCGCAATACGAGAGAAGCGCGTGATCGTTCTCGGCATCTCCGATGCCGACGACGTTGTGTGGAGAGAGCCGGAGATCCGTGAGCGCCGCAGCGAGACCACTGGCCTTGTTGACGCCGGAGGGGAGGATCATCACGGCGCCCTTGTTGAAGATCACCTGCAGCTCGAGACCTTGGTCGTGGATCACGTGCAGCACGGTGTCCTGGTGCGGCTCCCAGGTCGCGACGATCACCCGCCCCACCGAGATGCGCTCGACACCGCGCTTCTGCAGCTCGGCCACGAACGCGGCCGGGGGGCCTGGTGCGAGGTTCCGGGTCTGCTTCGTCGACGGCGTGTACACGAGCGCGCCGTTCTCCGCCACGATGCGATCGAAGACCTCGGGGTGCTCGAGCAGGGCCAGCAGCTCGTCGAGCTCGCGGCCGGTGACCATGATCAGCTTGCGACCGGACTCCTTGAGCTTGCGTAGTGCAGCCCAGGTGTCCTCGTCGATCACGCCGTGGTGAGCGAGCGTTCCATCGTAGTCCGCAGCGAGGGCGTGGTACCGCATTTCCCGTTTAACCGTGCAGAGTTCGGGCCAGCATCACACGGTGTTACGCTGTATTTGAATGAGCGAGGGTGATCCCGGCAAGGCTGCAACCCTGCCCGGCGGCCACGGTGCGCCTGCGGGCACGCTCGGGTCCATGATCGATGCGCACGGCGAGACTGCAGCGCCCGCCTCCGGCGATCTCCACGACGGACACGCCGCGACCCTTCCGGGCCCGGGAGTTGTCGCGGATCTGCAGGGTCTCCCGAAGGTCGATGCGGCGAGCTACGCGATCGGAGCGGAGATCGCGCGCGGCGGGATGGGAAAGATCCTGTCGGCGCGCGACCGGCGCCTGCGCCGCGATGTCGTCATCAAGGTCACGCGCCACGAGGTGCAGCGGATCGATCTGGCGGCTCGACGACCCGAAGCCACCGCCGAGCGGGCGCGCGTTGATCGGCTGGCTCAACAGCACACGAACCTCGTGTACGCGGAGCCGACGTCTCCTAGGTGACTTCGAGATCGAGCAGGGGCGCGTCGAAGCGCACCGCGGTGAGGAACCGGAAGATGTTGTCGGGGTGGTCGTCGGTGTCGACGCGGACCACGTGACCGCCCGTCGAGCCGGGCCTGTCCTTCGCGAGCTTGAACATCAGCGCGACGTGCTCGCCGATCTCGAACTTGCTCAGGCTGTGAAACAGGATTCCACCCTGGCTCACATCGCGGATCATGCCGACGCGATCTCGACGCACGCTGGTGCTCACGTTGACCGGCACCTGAATGGTGTGCCGCGTGTAGCGCCGACGGTCGTCCATCCTGAAGGTCTACTTCTTGAGTGCGACTCCGTAAAGGTCAAACATCGCGGGGTCGCCGAGACCGAGCTTATCGACGTCTGCCCGGATCTTCGACATGTCGCCGACGATGGCGACCACCAGCGACTTCGCCGGGACCACGGACTTCGCGACGGTCTTCAGCTCCTTCGCGGTGACCTTTCGGATTCCATCGGCATAACGGGCGTACCAGTCGACCGGCAGGCCCTGGAGCGCCAGCTCGGCGAGCGCGCCTGCCGTGCCGGCGTTGGTCTCGAACCGCGCCGGCAGCGCACGAATCAAATTCTGTTTCGACTTCTCGAGCTCGGCCGCCGGGACGTCGGTGGTCGTGAGCTCCTCGACCATCTTCAGCGTCTCCGAGATGCCCTGACCCGTTGCTGCGGTGACGATCGCGGTGCCGATCACGAACGGACCACGCGCGATCCGCCAGTCCATGCTCGCGTTCGCGCCGTAGGTGATGCCGAGCTGCTCGCGCAAGCGCTGGACGAGGCGGCTCGTGAAGCCGTCGCCAAGCGTCGTGCGATAGACCTCGAACGCGAAGAACCGCGGGTCCTTGCGGTCGAGCCCGATGAGACCGAAGCGCACGTCGCTCTGCGCGGCAGCGGGCCGGTCGACGAGCAGCAGGCGCGAGGCGATCTTCGCGGGCGCCGCAGCGACCTTCGCGGGCCGCTTCACGCCGGCGGGCTTCCACGCGCCGAGGCCGGCGTCGAGCTTCGCCCGCAGCGCCTTCGGATCCACATCACCGACGACGACGAGCGTCATCACCGCGGGGTTCCAGCGCTCCTTGTAGAAAGCACGCGCGTCGGCGGTCGTGACCGCCTTGAACTCCCCGAGCACGCCGGCACCCGGGTGGCCATACGCGCTCGACGGTCCGTAGATCGCGCCGTTGACGAGGTTCGCGGCGACCTCGCGAGGCCGATCGCGTCGCAGCTCGAGCGACGTAATGCGGTCGCCCTTCACGCGCTCCGCTTCCTTGTCCTCGAACGCAGGCTGCGTGATCAGCTTCGTCGCGAGCTCGAGCGTCGAGTCGAGTGTCTTCGCGAGGGTGCTGATCGACATGTACGCGGCATCGGCGTCGGCCGCGATGGCGATGCCTGCGCCGAGCCGGTCGGTCTCCTCGGCGATCGCGATCGGTGACAGACCGCCGGCGCCTTCGTCGAGCAGATCTGCGGTGAACGCCGCGAGGCCGCCCTTGCCCTTCGGATCGGCGGCGGTGCCCGCACCCGGCACCACGAGCGCGAGCGAGACGATCGGCAGCTTGTGATTCTCGACGACGAGCAGCTGCATGCCGTTCTTCAGCTTCGAGCGCACCGCGGACGGCGGCTTGAACGTGGGCTCCTTGCCGGGCGTGGGTTGGGTCTTCCAGTCGGAGATGCCCGACTTGTCGAACACGGACGGAGCGGCGAGCGCAGGCGCGCCAAATACCGAGCCGACGAGCAGAGACACCAGGACGAGCGCGGTACGCATCACTTCTTCTCCAGGGGCTTCTTGCCGGGGCTGATCGTCAGCACGACGCGCGTATTCGGCTTCAGGTACTTCGCGGCCACGGCCTGCACCTGTGCAGTGGTCACGGCGCGGCGGCGCGCGAGGTCCTTCGCGAAGTAGTCGGGGTCCTTCGCCTGCACGTCGTAGCTCGCGAGCTGGATCGCCCGCTGCAGCACGGGCTCGAGGCCGTTGAGGAACGACGCCTCCTGCGCGTTCTGCGCACGCTCGAGCTCCTTCGCATCGGGCGCTGCCCCGGCGATGCGTGCGACCTCCTCGCTGATCTCCTTGATCAGGCGCTGCGGATCGACGCCCGGCTTCGCGGTCGCCGTGATCTGGAACTCTCCGCCGATCTGCTCGCCGGAGAACCCGGCGCGCACGTCCTGCGCGATCTTCTCGTCGTAGACGAGGCGCTTGTAGAGGCGGCTGGACTTGCCGTCCCCGAGGATCGCAGCGAGTGTGTCGAGTGCGGGCTCGTCGGCAGTGAAGCTCGCCGGCCCGCGCCACGTGAGGTACACGCGCGGAACCTGAACGTCATCGGTCGTGCTGATCACGATCTCCTTCGTGATCGGCGCGGGCACCTTGTACTGCGGGCGCGCGGGCTCGGCGGCCTTCGGGATCCAGCTGAAGTATTTCTCGACGAGCTTCTTCACGTCGTCGAACTTCACGTCGCCGGCGATCACCATCGTCGCGTTGTTCGGCACGTAGTACGTGCGGAAGAACTGCGAGACGTCCTTCACCGTCGCGGCCTTCAGATCGGCCACGTGACCGATCGTCGACCAGTGATAGCCGTGGTCCTTCGGCCACAGCTGCTCGGCGATCAGGAGCGAGGCCATGCCGTACGGCCGGTTCTCGTAGCTCTGCCGGCGCTCGTTGAGCACGACGTCGCGCTGGTTATCGAGCTTCGCCTGATCGAACGTGTCGAGCAGGCCGGCGACGCGGTCCGCCTCGATCCACAGCATGGTCTCGAGGAAGTTCGAGCCACCGACGTTCTGATAGACCGTCATGTCGCCCGACGTGAACGCGTTCGACCAGCCGCCCGCCCCTTCGAGCAGCTTGTCCATGAGGCCGTCGTCGAGGTGTGCCGAGCCCTTGAACATCAGGTGCTCGAACAGGTGCGCGAAGCCCGTGCGGTTCGCGACCTCGTCCTTCGATCCGACCTTGAACCACAGCACCTCGTACGCGACGGGTGCCTTGTGATCCTCGATCACGTAGACCTTGAGTCCGTTCGGCAGCTGGAACGACTGGTATGCGATTCGTGGCTCTTCTGCGCTCGCAGTGCGCGCGAACAGCAGGGCCACGAGCAGTGGCAGGAGGCGTTTCATGCGCGAACACTAGCGCATCCTCGACGCTGTCCCACCGTGTCGCAGCGACCAGCTTCAGTACGGGAGCTTGCCGCCGAGCTTCATCGGCTTCGACGCCCCGGAGCGGCGCCCCGTCGAGTCGACGTAGAACAGCGTCACGATGTCGCCCGGTTTCGGGATCGAGGTGCCGTTCGGAAGGCTGCCGCAATCCGAGTGCATGTACGGGAACTGCGTCAGGCCCGTGCCCGTCATGCCCCACGACGTCGGTTTGCCCTTCGCGTCCGCGATGACGATGGCGTAGGTCATCTTCGCGGGCTCGACCTCGAGCGTCGCCTCGATGCGCTGCGATGAACGCCGCGACAGCGTGGCGATGTATTCCAGCTTCTTGATCTTCGGTGCGGGGTAGGCCGCGAGCTTGGACTTGCTCGCCGTGACCGAGGCCACGACCTTGCCGCTGTCGTCCTCGAGCGTGATCGGCGCCGTCTGGCTCTCCGCCCTGATCCGGTACACGGCGAGGCCGGGCGCGAGCACGTCGATCTTCGGCGCGACGGCCGTCTTGCCGCTGCGCAGGCGCCACTTCGGCTGCACCACCTCGGCGCTACCCTTGCCGCCGTTCGCCGGGTCGTAGCTGCCGCTGACCGTGGCTGCGACCAGGATGCCGCCATCACTCGGGATTGCGGTGTCTGCCTTCGGGATCACCTGCGTCATCAGCTGTGAGGGCATGCAGTCACCCTCGGCCTTCGCTGGGGCCAGCGCGAGGACAGCGGCGACGAGGACGAAGCGGTGCATGGCCGTACCAACGTATGCCGTCCAGCAGCGGTCTGTCGCGCGGAAACCGAGAATGCGTCATGCTTGATGTCATGACGATGGCCGACCTCGGACCCGAACGACCGGGCGAGGGATCCGAGACCCGCCAGTGGGGCGAGCGCAGCCGTACGAATCAGGAGATGGAGGCGTCGGTGTCGACGCGCTTCTTCTTCATCGCTGTGGTCGTGATCATCGCTGCGCTTCTGGTGTACTTCATCGTTCGCGGATGAAGCCCACGCCCTTCGAGCAGCTCGGCGGAGCAGAGCGTGTGAAGGCGCTCGTCGAGACGTTTTACGACGTGATGAGCGAGCAGGAGCCCGCGCTCGCGCAGCTCCATTCGTGCGATCCGGACGGCAAGGTCGCGCGCACACCGCGCGAGCGATTCGCATTGTTTCTGATCGGCTGGCTCGGTGGTCCCGAGGACTACGTACTGCAGCACGGCCATCCACGCCTGCGCATGCGGCACGGGCGCGTCGGCGTCAACATCGCGATGCGCGATGCATGGGTCCGCTGCATGAACGCCGCGATGGAGAAGCATGCGATCACCGGTGACGTGCGCACGTTCCTCGACGCGCGGTTCGCCGAGGTCGCAGACTTCCTGCGCAACACCGACGGCTAGGGCGACAATTTAGAGGTGGGCGAGTAGCCCGTGGGCGCGCGCGAGGCGCACGAGATCGTAGAGCGGCTTCAGCGTGTTGCGCGGTGTGGTGACGAAGCGCTCGGCGTGGAATGCGTTGTAGAGCAGCTTCCGACCGTCCTCGCGCTCCGCGAGCGTCAGGATCGCGTTGCCGAACACACGGTGGTCATCCTTCGAGAGCAGGCCGTGCCCGACGATCACGTCGTTCGGGATCGTGGCCGTCCACTCGAGCACGCGGATCGAGCGCTCGGGCGCGACCGCGATGAAGCCTGCGCGCGTGATCGGTGCGCCATCGGCCGGCCGCTGCGCGAACGTCGCGCCCGCATCCGCCCTGCCCTCGAGCACCGCGCGCACGACGCCGGCGTGTGACTTCTCGAACAGCTCGCCGCCGAAGAATGCATCCGGTTCGATGCCGCGCGCGGCGAGCTGCAGCCGGACGAACAGATAGCCCGCTGCGCTCGTGCGGTCGACCCACGCGATCGTCTTGCCGCGTAGCTGCTCGGTGAACCGCGCCGGCGAGCTGGCGTCGACGAACAGCACCGCCGAGTAATCGGTCCGGTCGTCACGCACCGCCGAGAGCAGCGGCGTGAGCTTCATGTGCTCGCCTGCCATCACCATCTGCGCCGGCGACATCCACGCGTAGTCGATCCGGCCCTTCTCGAGGGCATCCGTCAGCTCACCGTAGGTCTCGGGATGCAGGCACGTCACCCGCTTGTGGAGCAGCTTGCCCACCGCCTCGCAGAGCGCCGCCAGCGCGATCCGGCTATCCCCCGGAGTCGGCGACGGCACCACAGCGAGCGTGATTCCGGCCACGACTCCCAGTCTACCGGAACCTACGGTAAGAAAGAGCGTGCACCGCTTCGCCCCCGAACGTCCCGAGCCCCGCGCCGTCTGCGGGCGGTGCAGGCGTCCGCAGAGCGTGTGTTACTGCGCGGCGCTCCCGCGCCTCGAGACCACGACGAAGATCGTGATCCTGCAGCACCCGCGCGAGCGCGACATGCCGATCGGCACCGCGCGCATGGCCTCGCTCTGTCTGCCGCAGGCGCAGCTTCATGTCGGGGTCCGCTGGGATGGTCACCCCGCGCTCGCGGCCGCGCTCGGCGATCCTGCGCGTCCACCGATCCTCCTCTATCCAGGTCCGGGCGCGAAGGACATCCTCGCCGAGCCACCGCAAGGTCCCGTCACGCTCGTCGTCGTCGATGGAACGTGGTCACAGGCGAAGACCGTCGTGCGCGACAATCCCATCCTGCAGGCGCTGCCCCGCTACGCGTTCGCGGCGCCCGAGCTGTCGCAGTACAAGATCCGCAAGGAGCCGCGCGCGGAGTACTGCTCCACGATCGAGGCGCTGATGCACGTGCTCGGCGCGCTCGAAGGGCAGCCCGCCCGGTTCCGCGCGCTGCTCGATCCCATGCGCGCGATGATCGATGCGCAGATCGCCTGCCAGACCGATTCTCCGCGCCGCAGCACACCGCGACAGCCCAAGCCCGTGCGCACGCCGCGCCGCCCGCTCCGCGCGGATCTCCGGACCGACGACATCGTGGTGCTCGTCGGCGAGGCGAACGCGTGGCCGTACTCCGCAGGAACCTCGAACCCGCGCGACGAGCTCGTGCATCTCGTGCTCCATCGCCTGACGACCGGCGAGACGTACGCGCGTGTGATCGCGCCGCGCCGCGACCTGTCGCCGACGACCACGTTTCACACCGATCTGCCCGGGGCACGGCTGCTCGCCGGAACGACGCCACAGCTCGCACTGGCGGAGGCCGCCGCGTTCCTCCGCCCGACCGACGTGATCTGCACGTGGGGTCACTACGGTGCGCAGCTCGTCGACGAGGCCGGCGGCTCGCTGCCGAACCGGATCGACATGCGCGCCGCCGCGTATCGCTGCTTCAACAAGAAGATCGGAACGCTCGAGGAGTACGCGCGCTCGCTCGGCGGCGACCCGACACCCGTCACCGACGGCCGCGCCGGCCTTCGCGCCGCGATGCTCGCGCAGATCCTCCGCGCCTGGTTCGCGTGAAGAGACGCGTCGTCCGTTGCCCGACGTGCGGCTCGACGAACGCGAGCAGCGACGAGTCGCAGTCGTTCTACGAAATCACGTGCATGCGGTGTGCGAGCTGCGGTTTCCACCAGCTCTGCGATACCTGGCAGATCAGCTTCGACTGGAACCTCGATATCGAGCTCGAGGAGGGCGCGGACCTGCCGGCGCTTTGCGAGCCGCTCGCGCCGGGCATGGGCGTCTACGACAAAGCGCCGACGGCGGCGCCGGCAACACCGCAGAAACCGCCAACACCGCCGACACCGCAGACACCGCAGAAACCGCCAGCGCGGCCCGCGCCGATCGCGCCGCCCTCGCCGCCGGTACGGCTCGCTCGGACGAGCATCGTCCGCTGTCCCGAATGCGGATCGACTGATGCCGGCCGAGACGAGGTTCGCTCCGCGTTGGAACGCTCGTACATGCGGTGTCTCGTGTGCAGCTTCGGAGAGGACTGCGACGCGTCGAAGGTCAGCGCCGACTGGCACGCCGAGATCGGGCTACCCGCGGGCGCTGATGTGCCGGCGTTCGTCGAGCCGCTGCGCGCCCGGAGAGCCGTCGAGCCGAGGCCGGTCACTCCGCCACCAGCGCGCGTGCGCTGGAAGGTCATGGGCGAGGACACGTTCGCGCGCGAGACCTACTTCATCGGGTTGTATGAAACCGAAGCGGCGGCGAAGGCCGCTGTCGCCGAGCGCGAAGCGCGCCATCAGCTCACACAGGACGAGGCGGTGCGCGATACGCTCTGGATCGTCAAAGTCGAGGACGCATGACGGAATCAAAAAAGTGGCTCGTGATGGGCTTCAACTCGTACGGACGCGAAAACTACGTGGTCGGCGCGTACGCGACGGAGGCGGAAGCAAAGCAGGTGATGGCGGAGAAGCAGAAGGAAGCGAACGCCGATCACATGTGGATCGCCGAGGAGACGTAGGAAATGGGGTCGGACCCCTTTTCTGCACAACTTGCGCAAAAAAGGGGTCCGACCCCATTTTCTAGCGGCAGCGACTGACGCGCTCTTCGAGTGCCTTGATCCTCGCGTCCTGCTGCTGGAGTGCCGCGACCGACGCCGAGAGCAGCGAGTAGAGATCCACCGTGCGGCCATCGGGGGACACGAAGCTCGTGCCCGACGCGTCCTCCGTGATGAAGCCGAGCCGAGGCTCGCCGCCGTTCTGATCGCTGTAGCGGAACCGCGCGAGGCGCAGGGTCTCCACCTCGCGGGCGACGGCCTGCACGTCGGCGGGGGACAGGTAGCGGATGTCCTGCTTGAATTGCGCCGACGAACGCGTGAGGCAGCGGTCGGGAGACTTGTCGACGCACACCAGGTAGTCGCTGACGGCGGTGCGGCCATCCGTGCACGTCGTCTCGAGGTAGCAGCTCGCAGCGTTCGATCCGCAGCTGTCCCCGAGCTTGACGCCAGCCTGTGCGCAGCTCGTGAGCCCGCGCGTCGAGGCCGCGGTGCCGCTGCAGGGGTCGACCGCGATCGGATTCGTCAGCGAGCAATCGGACATGTACTGGAGCGTCGGGCCACCGCTTCCGGTGGGGGATGGATTCTTCTCGGGCGGAGGTGAGGACCCCGAGCAAGCGGTCAGCAACGCCATGATCACCAGATGTGCACGCATGCCCGACTATCGCACGGCGCTCGGAAGCTCACGCCGCACGGGCCTTCGCCGCACGGCGCTTCGACAGCTCGACACCGATCGCATCCAGGCCCGCGCGATTCGCGGCGACGAGCGCGGTGCCCTGACCGCAGAACGGATCGACGACGGTGCGCGCGCCGGTCGACTTGATGAACTCGATCGCGACCTCGCATGCGGCGCTTCCCATCGCGCGCGCCCAGCTCATCTTCCCGAGCGACGGCAGCACGTCGGGCGTGGAGGCACCGGGCGCGAGGCGGCGCTCGCGACTCACGGCGATCACGTGCGCATATGCAGGGCGGCCGAACGTGGTCATGCCGGCGGGCACGCGGCACACGACCTTGTGCCAGAGCGCGTGGCTTCCGGCGGCGTCCGCTCCGCACAGCACGAGGTGGCCCTTGTCGATCCAGCGGCCGTCGTGCTTCACGTCGGTTTGATAGAACACGGCCACCGCGTCGTCGGCGATCGCGCGGCAGGCGAGCGCGACCGTGTCGACGAACCAGCGCTTCCATCCCTCGACGCCGAGCAACGGCACCTCGCTGTGATCGGGAAGCGATGTGAAGATCGCGTGATCGTCGGGCAAGCGGCTCGCGAGAAACGCGACGCCGTCGCCGCAGATGACATCACGCGCAGCCACGCGCAGACGCTACTGCGGATCAATGACGAAGTCGTCGTACAGGACGGGGTTCCCAGGCGGCGTTGCACCGAGCTGCGTGAGCGCGGCGTTTAGCTGGGTCACGTGCGCGGCGGAGAGCTGCAGCACGTGCTCGGCGGGCTGGTAGGTCGTGCCGTACGGATAGACCTGCTTCGGCGTCGAGGTCATCTCGATGTGCGCGCCGGGGACGTGCGAGACGGGGTGCGCCGCCACGAACTGGGCGAGCCGGCTGATGCTGGTGCGGTAGGTCGCCCAGTCGTTGATGAACAGGAGGCCGGGATAGAGCGAGTCTCCGGTGAAGAGCAGGCCGGTCTTTCGATCGTAGAACGCGAGGTGCGTCGGCTCGTGACCGGGGATCGCGAGCACGTCGAGGATCCGGCCACCGAGATCGATCGAGCCGGTCGTGGTCGGCCACGTGGTGATGCCGAACTGCGCCTGGATCGCGGCGCGCGTCGTGCCGACGAGGGTCGTGTTCGGCTGACCGGCGAACCGCGAATCACCGGCGACGTGATCACCGTGCGCGTGCGAGTGCGCGGCGATCACGTGCTTCGCGCCGACGAGCGTGCGGACCTGATCGCGCAGCGTGACGGTGTTCGTCCCGCCGGTGTCGATCACGAGCGCCTTCGTCTGTCCCTGGATCACGTAGATGAACGGCGCCTCGAACGTGCGGCACTTGTTCTGGCGGATGATGTGAACGGTCGAGTTGTACGCGTGGACCTGGATCTCGGGATCGGTGTTGGCGCCGCAGTTCGCGGAGCCATGCATCCATGTGACGGTGAGGGAACCACCGTCGAGCGTCCCGGCCGGCGCGTCGGGGTTACCGCCGCCGGGCGCATCGCTGCTACTGCCTGCAGGCGCATCGACGGCACTGCCACCTGGGAGAGGGGCGGTGCCGGTGCACGCGGTCAGGACGATCGCGACCCCCAGCTTGATGGCGCGGAACACAGGCGTGGTCGAAGCATCAACCAGGCCGCTTCACGCGCCAAGCGTTTCGGCGGCTTGCGAGCCGCCGGCCGGGACTGTAGCCCTCAGGCGAGACCGATCAAGCCCTGCCTGCGCAGGGTCTTGAGCTGCTTGCGCAGCTCCCTGTCGACGAGCTCTTCGCGCATACCCGGCGAGGCGTCGAGGATCGCGTTGTACGCGGCACTCACGAACTCCTCCGAGTCGACGCCGTCTTTCGCGGCCACCTGCGCGGCCCGAGCCAGAAGCTCCAGGAACGAGTTGGTCGTGGACATGAGGACCAGTATTGGCATCGCAGGGGCCCATGTAACCTGCACGATCGGGGGATCCGATCAGCGAATCGCGGAGATCACGAACGCGCGCGTCTTGCCCGGGAGCTTCAGCTCGACCTCGTCGTCGACGCGCTTGCCGAGGAGCGCACGGCCAAGCGGCGACGACGTCGTCACGACCTGCACGTTGCTGGACAGCACCGTTCCGCCACCCGCCGGTGCGAGGAAGAAGGTCTGCTCTTCTCCCTCCTCGTCGACGGTGACCAGCGCGCTCATCGCGGCAGGCGCACCGGCGGCGAACGTGCGCAGCTCGAGGCGGGTCACGTCGGCGACGGCGGTCTCCAGATCGACCACGCGCTGCGCGACCCCGCGCGCGAGGTAGCTCTGCTCGAGACCGCGCGTGTCCTTGTCGTTCTCCGCCTTCGCCTCTGCATGCGTGGCGCCCTCGATCGCCGCCGCGTGCGCAGCACGTGCAGCGGCGAGCGCTTCCTCGAGCGCCGCCACCAGCTCGGTGCGGAGCGCGGCCTTGTCCTTCATTTGGTGACGTCGTCGAACAGGTCGGTCGAGAAGTAGCGCTCCATGCGATCGCACAGCACGGTCGCGATCGTCTTGCCCGCTCCAAGGCGCTTCGCCATCGCGCGCGCCGCTGCGAAGTTGAGCCCGCTCGACGGTCCGACCGGCATCCCGCGCTGACACAGCTCGCGCGTTGCTGCGATCGCCTCGCGCTCGTCGATCTTGATGTCCTCGTCGAGCCCGATCTCGGTGGCGTCCATCAGCGTCGACAGTCCTTCGACGATGCCCGGGATGCCCCCGCACACCTCGGGCTGTCCCGCGAAGCACGCACTGCCCTTCTCCGGAACCGCGCGCGCGATCCGCGTGGAGTGCCCCGCCTCCTTCAGCGCGCGCGCGATGCCCATCAGCGTGCCGCCGGTACCGACCCCCGCGACGAAGCCGTGGATCGTGGTGCCGACCTGCTGGATCAGCTCGGGCCCGGTCTCGCGCTGATGTGCACGCGCGTTGAGCGGGTTCTCGAACTGCCGTGTCAGGAACACGCGCGGATCCTCCGCCGCCATCCGCCGCGTCTCCTCGATCGCGCCGAGCACACCGCCCTCTCGCGGGGTCAGCACCGCTTCTCCACCGTAGCGCTTGATGATCAAGAGGCGCTCGCGGCTGACGTTCTCCGGCATCACCGCGCGGAACTTCACGCCGATCACGGCGCACGCCATCGCCAGCGAGATCGAGGTGGACCCGCTGGAGGCCTCGCAGACGATCGTGTCCTCGGTGATCGCCCCCGTCTCCACGCCGTGCCCCAGGATGAAGGCCGCCACGCGGTCCTTGGTCGACCCGGAAGGCAGCAAGTACTCCAGCTTGAGCCAGATCGTGCAGCCCGATGCTTCGTCGTTGTAGGGGATGGCGATGGTCCGGGCCGCCATCCGTATCAACGTGGCCTTCCGGTCCTCGAGCGTCACGAGCGCAATCTACTTGATATCTCCGCCAGAACGAGTCTAGAAGGCTGCCTGTGAAGCGACTTCTGGCGGCGGGTGGGGTGCTGGCGACCGTGTTCGTTTCGGTTGCCTGCACCAAGGTCGAGGACGCGAGCACCACCACGCGGGCGGGGGCGCGCAAGGTGGTTGAAGGCTCGCGTGCGTCGAGGCCATCGGGCCTCGAGAAATTGATCGTGGATCTCGAGAGCTGCGGCCTCGAGGGGTACCAGATCACCTCGACCTGTCCCGCGATGATCGCACTGTCGGCCGAGCTCTCGCAGCGCGCGCCTGGCAGGGCGGAGCTGTCAGTGGCACTCGGTGCGAAGCTCCTCGCCGAGCGCGCGCCGGCCGTGCGCGTGCAGGCAGCTGCGATGCTCGGCCGCGACGCGAGCAGCCGCGATGTCATCGTCGATGCTGCGCGCCGCGAGATCGATCCACGCGTGCGCGAGGCAATGATCCACACGGTCGGTCCCGATGCGGCGCGCTATCCGCGCGTGGCCGCGTTCGTCCTCGAATCCACGCAGCACGCGTCGGTTCCAGTGCGGGCGCGTGCCCTCGCCGCGCTCACGCTTCCCGCGAATCGCACCGTGCCCGGCGGCGCCGAGCGCGTGCTCGCGATGGCCGAGCGCGAGCCGGATCCGCGGCTGCGCCGCGAGGCGTGCGCGTCGGGCGGCAGGCTTGGCAACGACGTGTTCCTGCCATTCTACGAGCGCGTCACCGAGACCGTCACCGACCCCGAGCTGCACGCCGCGTGCATGGAGGGCGTCGTCGCGATGTTCCACAACGCGCCCGCGTTCGACACGTCGAGCGAAGGTGCGTATCGGCTGTTCCTGCGCCGCATCGAGGCGCAGCCGCGCACCCAGCAGTCGCCGCCGTGGCAGGTGATGTCGGCGTTCTGCTACGACTCGCGCGAAGCGGACCTCGAGCGACTCGCCGCGTGGCGCCGCCAGGCAACCTGGTTCGAGCCGACCGCCGTCAAGACGGCGCTCACGTCGGTGATCGCCGATCCCGCCGCGAGCTGGAAGGCGCGCGCCGGGGCCGTCGAGTCGATGGTCGGCCTCGGAGCGACGAAGGCGGAGCTGAAGGCGCTCGAGGTACGGGCACCCGGTGACAGCCGCGTGCTGGCCACGCTCGATCGCGCCATCGCCGAGTAGCGCCTCACCGGATCGGGTATGATGAGATCTTCGTGGTGAAGCGCACGACTATCGTCCCGCCGTTCGGTGCGAATCCACCGCCGCACACGCATGCGATCCGCCGCGTGCTCGACGAGCGTACCGTGTGGATGGCCTACCAGCCCGTCGTCGATCTGCGCACGCGCAAGGTCTTCGCGTACGAGGCGCTGGTCCGCTCGAAGGCGCCGGAGTTCGCGACGCCGCCCGATCTGTTCAACGCTGCCGTCGAGCACGCGTGCACCGGCGAGCTCGGCCGGATGCTGCGCGAGATGTCGCTCGTGGGCTGCCCGAACTTTCCGTTGTTCCTGAACATCCACCCCGCCGAGCTCAACGAGCGATACATCGTCCAGCCCGACGATCCGATCTTCCAGCACGATCGCGACGTCTACCTCGAGATCACCGAGGGCGTTCCGCTCTCGCACTTCCATCTCTGCCAGACGATCCTCAGCGAGGTCCGCGATCGTGGCGTGTATCTCGTCGTCGATGATCTCGGCGCCGGCTACTCGAACCTCAAGTATATCGCCGACCTTCAGCCCCGCGCCGTGAAGCTCGACCGCGGTCTGATCGCCGGGCTCAACACGACGTCCCGCCTCTTCAAGCTCGTGTCCGCGATCGTCGTGCTGTGCCACGAGCTCGGCGCCGTCGTCGTCGCCGAAGGAATCGAGACCGTCGAGGAGCTCGAGGCGGTGATCGAGTCCGGCGCACAGTACGGCCAGGGCTACCTGCTCGCGCGTCCCGCGTTCCCGCTCCCCGAGGTCAAGTGGCCCGAGGAGCTACTCGATGGCTCGCGCCGCCGCGGCACGAAGCACACGCTGAAGCCGCGCACGACGACACGTACCCGTCGGCGCTGACCCATTATTGCGGCAGCGGAACGACCTCGGGAGCGACCGAGCCCTGGTCGTGGCGGTGCGCGACGAGCAAGCGGTCGTTCGCCCACGCGAGTGCGGGCGTCGCGTGCGAGTACGGATCGGCCCACGCGCGCACCATCGAGCCGCTCTCGATCACGCGCGTGACGGTCGCGCCTTCATTCGCCGTGTATCCGACCGCGAACGCGTTGGCGCCTGCGGCGACGAGCGAGAACTCTGACTCCGGTGTCGCGTCGGTGAGAGCTTTTGACCACACGACCTTGCCCTTCGCGGTCATCCAGCCGAGGTGCGCCTTACCGGCGTCATCGCGCAGCGCCACGAGGCACGAGCTCTGCGTGCACGCGATACCGGCGAGCTGGTGCTTCGGGCCAACGGGCACGCGGTACACGTCGCTGTCGCAGCCCTTCTGACCGCAGAAGTTGATGAACGTGCGGTTCCCGCTCTCGCGCCACACGAGCGCGATGTTGGTGCCCGCCGAGGTGACGCCGCACCACGTGGTCGCGGTGGCCGTCGACTCCGTGAGCAGCTCGGCGTCACTGCCAAGCGCCTGCGCTCGCTTGCCCGTCGGGCCGTGCAGCACCCAGACGCGGCCATCCTTCTCGAGCCAGCCGACGCCCCAGCGGAGCGCGTTGCTCGCGGTGCCGTCGCACAGCTGGGTGGCCTTCTTGCCCCACTTCGAGACCTCGCCGAGCTTGCCGTCGCCGGTGACGAGCGCGAGCGAGACCTTGTCTCCGCCGAGCCACGCCATCGCGGTGCCGGCGCTGGTGCCCAGCACGCGCGCGTGCGGAGCGATCACGGGGACCGCCCGGCGGCCGGCGAGCGCACCGTCGCGGTCGGTCTCGATGACGTGGCGGTCGGTGCGGGTGCCCTCGAGGACGACGAAGCCGCCGGAGAGCACGGCGGTCTGGAGGTCGCGAGTCTCGGCAACCTCCTTCGGCGGAGCCGAGCCGACACGGTTGATCGAAAACCCGACAGTGATCGCCGCAGCGGCGAACAGGCCGACGAAGACGGGCCGGTGCGATCCCTCTCGGGTGGCGATGCTCTGCATGCGGGCACCATACACGGGTGGCATGCGGACTGCAGCCGTCCGTTCCCCATGCAGCTCAACGAAGCCCTGTCTCTCCTGGTCACTCAGCATGACGAGATCGAGACGCTGCTCGTCGACATCTCGGCCGCCACCAGCCCGGCGATCCGGACGCAGGCGCTCTCCGAGCTCGCCGACAAGCTGACGCTGCACCTGGCCATCGAGCAGGAGATTCTGTATCCGGCCGCGGACCCGCTCATCAGCGGCGATGTGCGCGCCGAGGTCGCTGCCGAGCATCAGGAGATCAAGCGGGTTCTCGCGGATCTCATCTGGCTCGAGCACGAGGATCAGCGCTTCGCCCGGAAGCTCGTGAGCCTGCAGAATCTCCTGCAGTGGCACGAGGCCTGGCAGGAGGCCGAGCTGTTCGAGCGCGTCGCTCGCGGCCTCCCGGCTCCTCGCCTCGAAGCTCTGGGTCACGAGGTCTCCGGCTGGCTCGACCGCTCGCAGTTCGCGTTCGCCGCCTGATCGTCTGCAAGAGTTGCGTGTCCTGGGTGCACGGGGTGTGCGCCCGTGCAACGTTTCGTCGGTGCTCAGGGAGTTCCGGACCGAGCCGCTGCTCGACGTCATCCGCCACCTCGAAGCACATGCACCTACCGCGATCGCCGTCGTCGATCCGGACCTCGGCCGCGGCCGCTACGCCGGGGAGGTCATCGAGCACGAGGGCGAGCGGTTCACCCATCGGCCGTTTCGCACCTGGGTCGACCTCGCCGAGCGCCTCGGCCTGCGCCTGCTGACGCCGCGCGCCACGGCGGCTCCGTGGATCGAGCTGCGCTTCGAGCGCCTGGACCCTGCCGCGCGCCTGCGGCCGCGCGCGGACGATCCGACGGAGCGCTACGGCGCCGGCTCCGAGTTCTCCCGGATCGCGAAGGCGGAGGACCCGAGCTTCGTCCTCGATCTGCGCGACGCACTCGATCGCATCCGCTCGCCGAAGCGGGTGCTCGACCTCGGCGTCAACACCGGCGACGAGCTCGGCCTGTTGCGTGACCTCGGCGTGACGGCGGAGCTGGTCGGGGTCGATCACAGTGCATCCGCGCTCGCGCTAGCGCGCACACGGTTCCCGGATGCCACGCTGATAGAGGCCGACATGAACGCACTGCCGGCACTCGAACTGGGCCGCTTCGACCTCGTGATCTCGCTCGGAACGCTACAGAGCCCCGGCATCGACGACCGCGAGGTCGTGCGGCGAATCGTCCAGGATCACCTGTCGCCCGACGGCGCGGTCATCCTCGGCTTCCCGAACGCGCGCTACGTCGACGGCGAGCTGGAGCACGGGACGCGGATGAAGAACTTCCGCCAGCCCGAGCTCGGCCATCTGATGAAGGACGTGGCGTTCTACCGGAAGTATCTGCAGCAGCACGGCCGCCGCGTGTTCGTCACGGGCAAGTACGAGCTCTTGATCACCGGCGTCGCCGGAGGATGACCACGATCCCCATCAGGAGCCCGGCACCGACGATGCCCGACAGTCCATCGACCCACAGCATCGTCGTGCGGCCGTGCTCGGTGGCGACCCAGCCGTCGACGAGCGCCATCGTATAGATCGGCATGTTCGCGAGCGACGCGAACAGGTTGTACTTCGTCGCGCCGCCCGAGTGCCCGATGATGTCGAGCACGAACGCGGTGAACGTCGCGTAACACATGCCGAGGCCGAAGTAGTACGCGATGACGCCTGCGACGTAGAGCTCCGGCGTGCGCGGTCCGGCGGCCATGCCGATCGTGAACACCGCGAGGATGACGCCGGCGATCGCATACGCCCAGCGTTTGTCGAGCTTGGTCGAGAGGTAGCCGCCGGCGAGGCTACCCACGATCGCCGCGCCGCCAGACATGAGACCGTTCGCGAAGGCGACGAGCTCGGGGGTCGCGTTCCAGTCCGGTGCGATCACGGCGAACAAGTTTGCCGCGCCGCCCGAGCCGATCGGCATCAGGCACAGTGCGATCGACAGGACGCCGGCGGTCGACAGCGTGTAGAGAAACACCGGCGGCAGGACGAGCATCCACTTCTGCGGGACCTTCCGCGCTCGCTTCGGATCGATCAGCAGGCCGTGCACGTCCACGCCGAGCGAGCGCAGGCTGTCCATGAACTTCGGGCGCGGATCCGGCGGCGGCGGTTCCTTCACGAAGGCGAGCGCCAGCGAGCAGCATCCGAGAGCACCGCCCACCACGACGGACGGGAGCCAGCTGAGGTCGGTGTTGTTCGCGATCAAGAGGCCAAAACCGCCGACCATCGACCCACCGACGTTGCCCGCCTGTGACCAACCACCGGCGGCGCCGCGTCCCTCGGGCGGCGTGAGCCGGGCCATCAGTGACTCGGTGCACATTCCGACGAACGTCGTCGACAGGCCGTTGAGGAAGACCAGGGCGGTGATCAGACCGACCGTGCTCTCGCTGATCGGGATGAACCCGATCGAGATGATCACGACCGAGGACACCAGGTTTGACGAGATGTACCAGCCGCGGGCGGTCCAGATCGTGTCGACCAGCGGCGCCCACAGGAACTTCCACGTGTGCGGCAGCGTGTTCATCGCGATCATCCCGGCGATCACGGTGTCGGACAGGCCCGCCTTTCCGGCGAGCGAACCGATCGTGACGGCGATGAAGCCGGCGGTCGCACCGAACGGGAGGAAGAGCAGGAAGTAGAGGAACGGATGCGGGGGCCGCCGCCCGGGTTCCGACATTCGGCGCACTCTACTGCGTACGAGGTCTGCACACGCGATCGCGCGCCGCGAACCTCGCGCATCGGTGACCGAAATCGGGTTTCGGCCGGCTGCCACGCGCCGCGACATGAACGTCGCGGAACGGCGGCTACTGCACAACGCGCGACGCGCAACGCCGCTTCATCGCGTGCAGCGCGCGCGGCACGACGGTTGCGTATTCAGCGGCGCCGGAGGATTCGCATGACGATGCGCTTGTTGATAGGTCTGTCAGTGCTCGCCGGAGCATGCGGTGGAGGCGGCGACTACGGCGCCGGACCCGCACTAACCGACGCCGGCTACTACGCCGACGCCGGCACGGTCGGGTGTCTGTCGTCGAACGAATGCCCGACGGGCTACGTGTGCAGCGAGTTCGGTCGCTGCGAGCGGATGATGACACCACCGCCGACCGACGGTGGGATGCCTCCTCCACCGCCGGAGATCGAGTACGAGTTCAGCGCGCCGATCAGCTCGGATCGCTACATGTACGTCGCGATGACCGCGCAGGACGAGCTCGCGCGCATCGACGGTCAGTCGCTCGCCGTGATCGCGACGCCCGTCGGCAAGTCGCCGAAGATGGTCAGCGCGATCCCGAATAACGACGGCGCGGTCGTCCTCGATTCGATCAACGGCACCGCCCACATCGTGCGGCCCAACGGCGCGCATGACCTCGTGAAGATCGTGCCGACGCTGAAGAACCTCAACCGGCTCGACGTCGACCCGTCGGGCCGCTACGCGGTCGTGTGGTTCGACCTGACGAAGCAGATCCAGACCGGCGGCATCGGCGGCGTCGGAAGCTTCCAGGATGTGACGGTGATTGCACTCGCGCCGGGCCTCGAGCGCGCGGTCGACCTGACCGTCGGATTCCGCCCGCGAGCGGTCCAGTTCGATGCTGCCGGTGCGCGCGCGTTCGTGATCACGCAGGACGGCGTGAGCGTCATCGACCTCGGCTACGCGACGACGCACGGCCCGTCGATCGTCCCGCCGATCGCGGTGAACAACCCGGCGTTTCCGCCGGAGTCGGTCGAGGTCCACGTGATGTCGACCGGTACCTACGCGGCGGTGCGGCAGCTCGGCGAGAACGCGCTGCATGTCGTCGACATCGGCGGCCTCGAGCTCGGCCGCTCGTGGACGATTCCGCTGATCTCTCCAGCGACCGACATCGACCTCGCGCCGAACGGCGGGAGGTTGTACGCGGTCGAGCGCGAGGCGAAGAAGCTCGCGATCATCGACATCCCTGCGGATGCCAGGAATCCAAGCGGCGTCGAGACGATCGACCTCACCGGGGCAGCGATCGGCTCGCTCGTGCTCAGCCGCGACGGCAATCGCGGCTTGCTGTTCACCAACGCGACAGCCGACGAGCGCATCACCATGGTCAAGCTCGATCTACCGGGCTACCCGTTCGTGACGTGGCCGCTCAAGAAGTCGGTGCGCGCAGTGGGGATCTCGCCGACGGGCACGACGGCGATCGTGATCAACTCGAAGTCAGCGGGTGATCCTTCGACGGCGGCAAACGTCGACGAGTTCATCGACCGCAGCTACGGCTACTCGATGCTCGACCTCGCGAGTGGCTTCGCGAAGCTGCAGGTCACGCCGGTCGATCCGGGTGCGTTCGCGTACGCACCGAACGGCACGAAGGCGTACGTCGCGCTCGACGGCGGAAACGCACCGACCGCGATTCGCGCGCTCCAGGTGGTGAACACGCAGACCGGCGTGGTGATCACGAAGCAGCTCGGCTCGCCGCCCTCGGCGGTCGGCATCCTGCCCGGCGCGGACATGGCGTTCACATCGCAGCGTCACCCACTCGGGCGCGTGACGTTCGTGAACCTCCTCACGGACGCGGTGCGCACCGTCACCGGCTTCGATCTCAACAGCAACATCGTGAACTGAGGACATGCCCATGCGCTTCACACACATCATGGCCATCAGTGCCCTCCTTTCGACGGCGTCCTGTGCCTGGGAGGACGATCGCTCGATCCGGTGGGACCGCGACCGCGCCATCCTCGGTCCAGTCCCACTCAAGACAAACATCGCGTACATCGACTCCGCACTCGACCGCGTGACGCTGCTCGATCTGGCGGAGTCGACGACGCGGATCACCACGAAGGACATCGGCCGCCGCGCGATCCACGCGGTGCCGAGCCCGGATCGGCATCACCTCTTCGTGATCACGCGCGGCGAGGAGGCGATCCACCACGGCGAGATCGATCAACCGCCGCAGTTCTGGGCGCTCGATACGGACCCAGCGAACAAGGCGGTCGCCTACGCGATCGGTTCTCCGTTCGACCGCGTCGCGGTGTCGCCGGATAACTCGATCGCGATCTGCTACTTCTCCGCCGCCGGTCCTGACGCCGCGGGCTTCTTCCGCAACCCGAACGAGCTCGCGGTGATCGATCTGAGGCAGCCGCCGAGCGACACGAACCCGACGCTGAAGACGATCCGCTCGTTCGGCTCGGTGCCCGAGGGCATCACGATGTCGCCGCCGATGACGGTGCGCGGCACCGGCGAGGCGCGGACGTTCGCGTTCATCCTGTCGTCGAACAACATGACGATCCTCGACGCCTCGCACCCCGATCGTCGCGAGATCTCGATCCGTCTCGACCTCGGTGGCGCGCCCGTGATTCCGAAGGAGGTCGTGTTCGCGCCGAAGACCGCGAGCGCGTACGTGCGCAGCGACAACGCGCGCGATGTCCTCCAGGTGATCCTCGAGGCTGTCCCGTCGGCTGCACCCGGCGCGAATGACTTCCGTCCCGTGCTCGCCGAGCTCGGTGCCGGCGGTGGCCCGACCGACATCGCGGTCTACGACGACGCGTCGGGCCAGCGCTACGTGCTCGCGGCGACGCCGAACACGAAGGAGATCGTCGTGATCGATGCGGACACCGCGCAGTTCCGCTCGGTGCCGGTCGCCGATCCGATCGACCGCATCCTGCTGTTCCCGACCGGCGGCGACGTTCCACCGCACAAGGCGCTGTTCGCGTCGATCGCCAGCAAGACCAAGCGCGTCTATGTGCTCGATCTCGAGAACATCACCGACCCGTTGACGCAGGCAGGCCTCCGCCCGATCGCACTCGACAAGTCGATCAGCGACGTCGTGCCGGTGCCCGGCCGCGAGCTCGCGATGCTCGTGCACGACGACAACCGCACCGTGCTCGGCCTGCTCGACATGGAGACCGAGTCGACGTCGCCGATGCTCGGCCTCGGCAAGCTCGACAGCTACGACTTCTCGCCCACCGGTACGCACCTGATCGGTGCGACGCCGTCGATCTCGCGCGTCGGCTTCGTCGCGCTCGACAACCTCCACCCGACCGACTTCCGCCTCGACGATCCGCCGAACCGCGTGCTCTCGACGCAGAACGGCAAGATCTTCGTCGACCACGGTGACCCGCTCGGTCACGCGACGATCATCCCGTCGACATCGGCGAGCCGCGAGGACGCGACGGTGCTCGCCGGCTTCCTCACCATCAACCTCCTCGATTCGGAGCCCTGATCATGCGCGCTCATCTCGCACTCCTCCTCGTGCTCGCGTCGGCGGCACCCGCGCTCGCGGACCCGCACAACGAGGTCTCGATCGGCTCGTATG
>JACCRC010000556.1 GCA_013813765.1 Deltaproteobacteria bacterium
CGCGGGAATCGCAGCGGCGGGCGCGTGGGCGACCGCGCCGGGTGGCGGCGGTGGCTCCGCAGGTGGCGCGGGCCGCATCCGGATCGACACGACGAGCGCCGCGATCCCGGGTGCACCGGACCCGGCACCGGCTCGCGGCATCGCGTGGGCCTCGACCGCACCGACGATCGTTGCGGCGGCGGCGACCGCGGTCCCGCTGATCGGCGCGGCGAATCGCGCGTATGGCGTCTTTCTCAACGGGGCGCAGCAGGCGAATGCGATGACCGACGCCACCGGCGCGGTGACGGTCAACGTGACGCTCGTCGAGGGGATCAACACGCTGTGCGCGACGACGGCGCCGACCGTGGCGGTCACCGTCACCGAGGCGTCCAAGTGCATCCAGGTCGCCTACCTGCCGTAGCCAAAAGCCCTTGAACGGCGCGGTGCCGCGGTTACCATCACGAGATGGGGAAGCTGCTGCTCGCCGCCGCCACGCTCGCTGTTGCCGCCTGCCAGCCGATGTACGGCGCAAAAGCTCCGAAGGTGAAGGACCCGACGGTCGTTCCCGAGAGCAAGCGCAAGATCATCGCGGAGCCCGAGGTCGAGAAGCCGAAGCCGCTGGAGGATTGCGAGTTCCGCACCGCGGCGCTCACCGGGACGAAGCTGCCCAAGCGCGACACGCCGGCCGCAAAGGATCGCGTGACGACGGCCGACGGGAAGCTCGCGGGCTCGGATCGCGCCACCGATCACAAGACGAAGGGCGACCTGCTGAAGGGCTCTGTGGAGGACTACAGTGCCGCGCTCCAGCGCGATCCGTACAACGCCGAGGCCACGTTGAAGCTCGCGCTCGCGTACGACAAGGCGTGGCGCAAGGGCTGCGCGCTGAAGCTGCTCGATCGGCTCGCGAAGCTCGCGGCGCACCCCACGTTCGAGAAGGCCGCGACCGTTCAGATCGACGACGTCGAGAGCCACAAGTCGTGGTTCGGCGACTACCGCAAGGAAGCGCTGAAGGCGATCGGCCGCCCGTAGCTGCTCACCGTACGAGGGTCAACGGGCGGCGCAGCGGTGAATGTCCGCCGCTCCTGCGCCGGTAGATCACCTGCACGTGGGTGACGTACTGGATCACCGCATCGGCTGCCTCGCGTGCCGCGGTGATCTCCTCGCCGGACGCGGCGCGCTCCAGGTCGGACACGAGCTTCTCGAGCACGTTCAGGCCGAGCTCGCGCGCCGTCGCGAGGAGGGGCGTCGCGGTGCGAAGGATCGAGCGGGGATCTTCGACGGACAGGGCCTGGACGATCGTGCGTGCTCCGGCCTGGGCGTCGGCGAGGCACGCCGGTATGCGATCCGCGAACCACGGATCTGCAACCACCGGCTCGAACCGCTCCCACGGGTGCGCGGGCTCGCGCGCCGAGCGCACCAGCGGAGCGTCACCCTCGATCCGGTTGCGCCCGGCCGCCTTGGCGCGAAGCAATGCCGTGTCGGCCGTCGCGATCAACTTGTCGAGCGCGAGGTCAGCAGTCGCGCGCATTGCCGCGAACCCCGCGGTGATCGTCACGACACGCGCGCAGCGCGACCCCTCGTGCGGGATACCGAGCGCCTCGACGGTCGCACGCAGCCGCTCCGCGCAGATCTTCGCGCCGACCTCGTCGGTGCCGGGAAGAAGCGCGATGAACTCCTCGCCGCCGTAGCGGCCGAGGAGATCCGACGGGCGGCGCAGGCACTTCGACATCGCCTCGCTGACGAGCCGCAGGCACTCGTCACCGCCGAGGTGACCATAGCGCTCGTTGAACGCGTGATAGCAGTCGAGATCGATCATCACCACGCCGAGCGGTGCGTGATCGCGCATGGAGCGCCGCCACTCGGCGTCGAGCAGCGAGAGCGTGTACCGACGGTTCGCGACGCCCGTCAGCGGATCGACGCACGCGCTGCGCTCGAGTTCTTCCTTCTCGCGCTGGAGCGTGACGATCGTCTCGGACATCAACTGCTCGCGATGCGACTGGTGGCGTGCCTCGGCGCGATCGCGCACGGCGGCGCGGATCCGACCGAGGAGCTCACGCGGCCGCACCGGCGTGGTCACGCACTCGGTCGCGCCGGCGAGCAGCAGGGCATCGACGAATCGCTCGTCGCAGATCACGACCAGCGGTAGCTCGCGTGCGCTGCGGGCGAGCCGCTGCACGCGCTGGAAGTCTTTACCGATCTGGTGGAAGACGGCGAGATCCGGACGGCCCGTCGCTGCATCGAGGATCGCGAGCGAGTCTTCGTACGTCGCCGTGACGACCTCGGCGCAGCCCGCATCGGCAAGTGCGCTGCGCACATCTCCCGCCCCTGGATCACCCTCGACGATGAGTGCCTTGAACACTGCGCCGAAACGATCCACGTCGCGTGCCACCTACATCGGGGGCTATGTCCAACGAACGGGCGTACCGGCGGTGCGATAGCACTCGTGACTACCCTCGTGATCCTTCGGTCGCATGCAACGGATGTCGTGATGCACTTGATCGCCGCACAGGTCGGCCGTCTTGCGCTCGGTGGACTTCGTCGAATCCGTGGGCTTCGTGGTGCTCATGACTCCTCGGAGGCGACCTCTGCGAGCGCGACCAGGTGCTCGACGACCGGAGGCTGCGCCGACGTTTCGGCGACGACTTCGTTGTGCGGATTCGACAGGTTCTTGCCGTCGAGCGTGTTGCGCCAGCGGCGTAGGTTGCGAAACGCTGACACGGCGCCGGCGACCATCATGTCGACCTGTCGCTGCGAGGCTCCCACGGCATCGACGCCATCGCAGAAGCTCCGCCACATGTCGCTGCTCACGCCGGCGTAGACCTTGAGATACGACGACGCGAACGCAGCCTCGCCGGGGAGCACGTTGGCGAGGTGGCGGAACAGGTGCGCGAACGCGAGCGTGTTGCGCTCGACGACGTACGCCCAGCCGATCGCGGTGTGCGGGTCATCGAACCACGGGATCCACATGCACTGCGGGATCGACTGGACCTCGAGCGGCTTCAAGCCGGTCGTCTGGAGGTCGTGCTCGATCAGCTCGCTCTTCCTCAACCGGCGCGAGTCGACGAAGTCGGAGAGGCCCGGCGTGTCGAGCAGGCTGCGCTCGATGGGAGACACGAAGCCATAGGCCCGGGTCAGATAGCGCTGGTAGTGCGAGACCTCGGTCGCCTCGAGCAACACCATGTGCTCCGCTTCGAGCTCGGCGTGGAGTTGACGCGTCTCGTCGTCGAGACGTTGAATCGCCCGCATGGTCAATGCGGCTCAGATTGCAGCCGATGTGCCGGGCATCGGCTTTTCCTAAGTGCGTTAGAGGCTCCGTTCGGGCGACGAGGCTGTGCGCGGACGTCACGTCGTGCGCTCTCGCCTCGGCTCTAACGCGCGATCGGACCGAGAGATATCGAACGGTTAAGTGGCTAGAACAGCCGACCCTGCGCGCCACCCTGCCCGCCCGATGGCGCCTTGGTAGGTGCAGCGAGGCCCATGTGCTGGTATCCGGCGGCGGTGGCGACGCGTCCGCGCGGCGTGCGCGCGATGAAGCCGACCTGAAGGAGGAACGGCTCGACGACCTCCTCGAGCGTGCCGCGCTCTTCGGAGAGTGACGCGGCGACAGCTTCGATGCCGACCGGACCGCCGTCGAACCGCTCGCAGATTACGCTGAGGTACGCGCGGTCGAGCATGTCGCGGCCGGCGTGATCGACCGCGAGGCGATCGAGCGATGACGCCGCGATGTCGCCGTCGATCGCGCCATCGCGCTCGACCGCGGCGAAGTCACGCACGCGGCGGAGCAAGCGGTTCGCGATCCGCGGCGTGCCGCGGGCACGGCGCGCGATCTCGGTGGCGCCATCAGGATCGATCGTCACGCCGATCAGCGCGGCCGACCGTTTCACGATCGACTGCATGTCGGGCAGATCGTAGTAGCGCAGCTGCCAGTGGAACCCGAACCGATCGAGCAGCGGCGCCGAGAGCAGGCCCATGCGTGTCGTCGCGCCGAGCAGCGTGAACCGCGGCAGCTGCATGGTGACGGCCTTCGCGTGAGGGCCATCGCCGATGAACAGGTCGAACCGGAAGTCCTCCATCGCGGGATAGAGGTTCTCCTCGACGACGGGTGCGAGCCGGTGGATCTCGTCGATGAACAGCGCGTCGCCCTCGCCGAGCGAGGTCAGCAGCGACGCGAGCATGCCCTTGTGATCGATCGCGGGACCGCTCGACACGTGGAGGTTCACGCCGAGCTCGTTCGCGATCACGTGCGCGAGCGTGGTCTTGCCGAGGCCCGGCGGACCCGCGAACAGGAAGTGATCGAGCGGCCAGCCGTTCTGCTTCGCTGCCTGCACGCTGACCTTGAGGTTGTCGATCAGCTCGCGCTGCCCGATGTACTCGTCGAACGTCCTCGGGCGCAGTGCCGCCTGCCACGCCTTCTCGGTGCCCTTCTCTGCCGGTGCGACAACGCTCGCGGGCTCCTCCGACGGACCATCCGTGTGCTTCTTGCGCGTCACCTCGGCATGCTCCGCAGCGCCTGGCGGAGCAGCACCTCGATCGTGCTCGACTCGTCGACAGCGAGCTCCGCGACAACACCTTCCGCCTCGTTCGGGCGCCAGCCCATGTTGATGAGGGCGGTCATCACCTCGCCCAGCAGCGGGTGTCGCCCTGTCTTCGCCGTACGGATCGTGCCCGACGGCGCCGCACCTGGCCGAATGCCGCCTGCGTTCCACGACAGCACGAGCAGCTCGCACTTCTCTCGCAGCTCGACGACGAGCAGCTCCGCGGTCTTCTTGCCGATGCCCTTGATCTTCGTCAGCCCCGGAACATCTTCGCGCGCGATCAGCGCAGCGATATCGCGCGGGCCCGCACCCGACAGCATCGCGATCGCCGTGCTCGGACCGACGTTCTTCACCGTGATCAACAGATCGAACAGATCTCGCTCGTGCGCGTCCCAGAACCCGAACAGCGCGATCGCCGTCTCGCGCATCTGCGTGTACACGCGCAGCGTGACCTTCTCGCCGTGCGATGGCAGTGCGGCAACCGTGTACGCCGAGCACGTCACCTCGTAACCGACGCCGTTGCAGTCGACGATCACCCGATCGCCTTCGCGGACGAGCGTACCCTCGAGCCTCGCGATCATGTCGCCCTCGCTCTTACCACGGCAGGAACGAGCCGGACGCTCGTCGGCCGCACGTGACGGCTGTGGGTGATCGCCACCGCGAGTGCATCCGTGGCGTCCGCGCGCGGCAAGCTCTTGAGCCCGATCAGCGCCTGCACCATGCGCGCGATCTGCGCCTTCTCCGCGCGTCCCGATCCCGACACCGCCTTCTTGACCGTCGCCGGCGGATACGACGCGACCCTGAGTCCGAGCAGCCCCACCACCGCGAGCGCCATCCCGCGCGCCTGCGCGAGTGCAAGCGCGCTGCGCGGGTTCTGCTGCACGAACACGTCCTCGATCGCGACGACCTCGGGCCCGAGCTCCGTGATCACCTCGCGCAACCCGCGCGCGATCTCGCCGAGTCGCTGCTCCATCGGCTGCGCCTCCGGCGCCGTGAGGATCCCGCACTCGACATAACGCAGCTCGCCCGCGGCCTCGTCGACCACGCCATAGCCGCACACGCGGCTACCTGGATCGAGGCCGAGAATGCGCATCTGTCCGACGCTACACGAGGGGTCGGACAGACGCGAAAAAGGGGTCCGACCCTTTATCCGCGCGAGCCGAAAATCGCGGTGCCGATGCGCACATGCGTCGCGCCGCAGGCGATCGCGACCTCGTAGTCGCTGGACATGCCCATGGACAGGGCGGGGAGCGGACGGCCGAGCTCGGACGCGAGCCGGTCGCGCAGGTCGGCGAGGGCCTGGAACACGGGACGGCTGGCCTCTGGATCGTCGGACGGCGGCGGCATCGTCATCAGACCGTCGAGCCGGATGCCGGGGACGCTCGCGATCGCCGCGGCGAGCGTAGCGGTCTCGCCTGTGGCGACACCGCCCTTGGTCTCTTCACCGGCGACATTCACGCTGAGGAGGACGGGCTGGAGCGTGCCGGCCGCGCGCTTCGCGAGCTCCTGCGCCAGACTGACCGAATCGACCGCGTGAACGAGCGCGACGTGGCCCGCGACGAGCTTGGCCTTGTTGCTCTGGAGGCGGCCGATGAAGTGCCAGCGCACGTCCGGAAGCTCGGCGCGCTTGGTCGCGAGCTCCTGGGCGTAGTTCTCTCCGAAGTCCGTCGCGCCGGCGGCAGCGGCCTCGCGCACGGATTCGATCGGATGAGTCTTCGAGACCGCGACGATCGTCACCGAGGTGGGATCCCGGCCGGCTCCAACGCACGCCGCATCGACGCGCGCGCGCACCTCGCGCCAGCGATCCGCGATCGTCATGCGGGTGTGCCCGCTGCGAACCGGGGCATCGGTCCACCTGCGTCGCGCAGGGCAGCGAGGACCTCGGCGAGCGGCAGCCCGATCACGTTCGTCACCGAGCCGTGCACCGCGGCGACGAGCGCGGCGCCGATGCCCTGGATCGCGTATGCGCCGGCCTTGCCGCGCCACTCGCCGCTCGCGACGTAGTCTGCGAGCACGCCGCCGTCGAGCTCGATGAACTGCACGTCGGATGACACCACGCCCTCGCGCACGATCGGCTGACCGTCTCGCTCGCCGGCGAGGCAGAACGCGGTGACGACCTGGTGCGTGTTGCCCGCGAGCCAGCGCAGCATCTTCGCCGCTTCCTCGGGCGTCTCGGCCTTGCCGAGGATCTGGCCGTCGAGCGTGACCGTGGTGTCGGCGGCGAGGACCCACTCCTCGGGACGCTGGCGTGCGGCGGCGGCCTTCGCGCGTGCGAGGCGAGCGACGTACGCGACGGGCGCTTCGCCGTCGTGCGGAGTCTCGTCGATGTCGGCCGGGCGGACCTCGAGGAGCAGCCCCACGCGCTGGAGCAGCTCGCGCCGGCGCGGCGACGCCGACGCCAGCAGGAGCGTGGTGGACATCGCTGCGAGCTTAGGTGCGCGGCGGCTTGATCGACTTGACCGAAACGGTCTCGAAGTTCAGCTCGACCGAGATGCCGTCGGGGAAGCGGTTCTTGCCGTTCTTCTGCGCGCTGCTGCACTCCATGCCCGGCATGTCCTTGACCTCGGTGCCGTCGCCGTCGATGCAGACGTCGACGACCTTGATCTCGTCATTCGGGTCGGTGTCGCAGAACGCCTCGAGGCCGTCACCGTCGACGTCGATGTCGGGCGTGCGGCAGCCGGTGTACTTGTCGGTGACCTTCTTCGCCGCCTTCGGGAGCGCGAGCAGCGGGCCGAGGAGGTTCGCGAACGTCGCGTCGAGCAGCGAGTTCTCGGGGAGCAGACCGATCTGCTCGACGGTGAGACCGCGGATCGTGTCGGCCGTCTTCGCGTCGATCACGCCGCCGAGGTGACCGTTCTTGATCGTCATCGTCGGACCGCTGCCCGAGACCTGACCCGTGATCGTCGCGCCGCTGATCTTGAGGTCGAGCGTGATGCCGTCGGTGACCGGGATCGCGACCGAGAACAGCGACGGACCGGCGAGCAGCTCGCCCGACGCCGAGATCGTGCCGTCGCGGAACGTGATGATCGGCTGGTTCGTCGTTCCCTGCACGAACGACAGCTTGTCGAGATAGATGTCGGCCTTGCCGGGATCGTACGGGCTGCACGCGGTGACGTTGCCCGAACCATCGACGCTGCGATCGGCGACGCCGTCGCAGTCGTTGTCGAGACCATCGCCGCAGATCTCGACGCCGCCCGGCTTGAGGGCCGCGCCCTTGCCGACGCGGTCATCGCAATCGCCGGTCGCCGGCGAGAACCCGTCGCCGTCGGCATCGGTGGTGTTCGTGGAGGCGACGTTCTGCGCGTTCTCGTCGGCCTTGCCGTCGCAGTCGTCGTCGACGAGGTTCGTCTCGTCCTCGGTCGCACCCGGCTTGATCGCCGCGCCATCGGCGAGCGTGTCGTTGCAGTCGCCCTTGTCGATGAACGCCTTCTTGCCGTCGGCGTCCGCGTCGGTGACGTACGCGCCGAGGTAGATGGCGAACTTCACGCACTCGTCGGCGCCGCCGCTCATCAGATCGAAGAACTCGATCGGGATCACGATCGAGTAGTTCTTGAAGGAGTCGTCGATCGCGCTCTTCGCGAGGCTGGCGACCGCGGCGAGCTTGTTGTCGGGATCGCCATCGCCGTCGAGGTCGAAGCCGTCGGACGCTGCACCGATCTCGAGCTTCGAGATCACTTGCGTCGGCATGCCCTGGAACGCAACGATGTCGGCGCCGGAGCATTCGGGCTTCGGCGGGAACAGCTCCTTGCCTCCGCTGGCGTCGTCATCGCAGCCTCCGAGGAGGGTTGCACCTGCGAGCAAACAGAGACCCGTGATCTTCCTCATCGCGGGGGACTTGACCACGATGGATCCGGCAAGGTCAATCGGAACGATCGGCCACGGCCATGGCAGGATGCGCCATGCGTCGGGGACCGTGCCTGCTCGTGCTGGCGATCACGCTGAGCGGGACCGCTGCGGGAGCCCACGTCGCCCCATCGGTCGACGACAACAACCGCTACCTCAAGCTGTCCCCCGCCGCCGACCGGGTCCGCATCGCCTACACCGTGTTCTTCGGCGAGGTCCCGGGGGCGCAGACCCGCCCCTCGATCGACGCCAACAAGGACGGCCAGATCTCCGATGACGAAGCCCAGGCATTCGGGGTGAAGCTGTCCTCCGAGGTCGGCGCGTCGCTCGAGCTCACCCTCGACGGCAAGACCCTCCCGGTCACGTGGTCCACGGTCGCCACCGGTATGGGCTCACCGCAGGTCGCGGCCGGATCGTTCTCGGTCGATCTGATCGCCTGGCCCTGCCTCGCCACAGCCCGCGGCAAGCACACCTTGCTCCTGAAGGACCGATTCCGTGTCCCCCGCCCGGGCGAGACCGAGGTCAAGGTCGAGGACGGCCCGGGCATCACGATCGGCCACACCCGCGTCGGCTCCGCGAGTGGCGCCGGCCACGAGTACAAGTTCGTCGGCCCCGGCGGCCCGCTGATGGACGATGGCATCGAGGTCACGTTCACCGCGAGCGAGAAGGCACCGCTGGCGACCGATGGCGGCTGCAAGGCGGCCGCCGACAGCAAGCGTCCGCTGCCCAAGGCGGTGATCATCGCGATCGCGGTCGCGCTCGCCGCGCTGCTCGCCTACGTCACGGCGCGGATCCAGAAGAAGCGCGCTAGAGCTTCCTGAAGCACTTACCGACGAGTGCGAGGGCGAAGAACGCGTCGCGCCGTGCCCGCGGGCCCGTCGAAGGCTTGCCTGCGAGGTCCTCCGATTTGCGGGGCACCTCACCGATCACTTGTAGAGCGGGCAGCCACGGCACGCCGGGACAGCTGCGCGCAGCGCCGAAAGCGTGTGCTTCTGGGGAACGTAACGCTCCGCACCGACCATGCGTTGAGGTGTTGCACCGATGTGCCGCGCGCGCGTGCGAGTGCGCGCGGCCGTCGGAAACCGTCGCAGGCGCACGAAATGGCACGCGCGATGCTGAACTCCCAAACACAAGGAGACTCACTTATGAAGACGCTGCTCGCCACCCTGCTTCTCGCCCTCGCCGCGGTCCCTGCGGTAGCGGGTCCGGACTTCGTCGCGTCCGCTGAAGATCCGAAGCCGCTCGCCGCCTCGGAATCCGAGCGCCCGATCCTCCCGTCCGATGACATCGTGTTCGAGCACAACTCGGCCGCCCTCATCGACAGCGCTCAGCAGCAGCTGGTCACCGTCGCGCGCTACATGAAGTCGCACAAGAAGGTGAAGCTCGTGGTCGAAGGCCACACCAACAACCTCGGCAACGCGACCTACAACGAGGACCTCGCGACCCGTCGCGCCGATCTCGTGCGCAACCACCTCGTCGCGCTCGGCGTGCCCGCCGACCGCATCATGATGGTGGTCTACGGCGAGGCCGAGGCGCAGCCGGGGGCGAGCCCGATCGACCGCCGCGTCGTGATGTTCGCGACCCGGGACTCGACGGACCGCATCCTCGCGAAGTCGCTTCGCCGCGGCCAGGCGCTGCTGGCGGCCTGGACGCGCAACGGGGTGCTGTTCACCGAGCACCACCGCCTCCCGCGTGGCACGCGCGTCGCGACTCGCTAGACACGCGGCAGTGAGGGTATAGTCCTCGGAACGTGAAGAAGTTCCCGGACTTCGTTGCACCGACGAAGGTCAGCTATCTGGACCGCGGTCCAACGCTGCACCTTCGGCGCTGCATGCTCCAGGGCGTCGACGATCCGACCCAGGAGTGGTCGTTCGACAAGGAGGAGATCAAGATCGGCTCGATGGAGGACAACGACATCGTCCTCCACGACGACACCGTCTCCCGTTACCACTGCAAGATCGTCCAGGACGACACCGGGTACGTCCTCGTCGACAACCGGTCGACGAACGGCACGTTCATCAACAAGGTCCGCGTCCGCGAGGCGTTCCTCAAGCCGGGCGCGGTCCTGTCCGCGGGACAGAGCCAGCTCCGGTTCAACGCGAAGGAAGAGGAAGTCCACATCGTCCCGTCGCGCAGCGATCGCTGCGCCGGCTTGATCGGTGGCAACGCCCGGATGCGCGAGATCTACTCGATCATCGAGAAGATCGCGCCGACGGCGACGACGGTCGTCATCGATGGCGAGACCGGCACCGGCAAGGAGGTCGTCGCGCAGGCGATCCACTCGCTGTCACCGCGCTCGAAGAACGACCTCGTGGTGTTCGACTGCGGCGCCGTGCCGCCGAACCTGATCGAGAGCGAGCTGTTCGGTCACGAGAAGGGCTCGTTCACCGGCGCGGTGATGACGCGCTCCGGTCTGTTCGAGCAGGCGGACGGCGGCACGCTGTTCCTCGACGAGCTCGGCGAGCTGCCGTTCGATCTGCAGCCGAAGCTCTTGCGCGCGCTCGAGCAGCGCGAGGTCCGGCGCGTCGGTTCGGCGAAGGCGTCGAAGGTCGACGTCCGCATCATCGCCGCGACGAACAGAAACCTCGAGGACGAGGTCAAGGCCGGCCGGTTCCGCCAGGATCTGTTCTACCGCCTGAGCGTCGTGCGGCTTCACCTGCCGTCGCTGCGAGAGCGCGCGGATGACATCCCGCTCCTGCTCCAGCACTTCCTCGATCACGGCTCGTACAACAAGACGCCTGCGGGCCAGCCGAAGGTCCGCACCATCGCGCGCGATGCGATGACCACGCTGCAGAACTATCCGTGGCCCGGAAACGTGCGCGAGCTCGTCAACGTCGTCGAGCGGGCGGTGTCGTTCTGCGACGCGCAGACGCTCGAGCTCTCCGACCTTCCGGACTACGTGCGCACCGCGCGCCCGCCGAGCCAGGCGGGCGGAACGCGGCCGTCGATGCGCAAGGCGACACACTCGGGCGGCCACCCCGCGGTGACGGCGATCGATCCCGCAGCACCGGCGCCGGCTCCCAACGAGGAGCTGCTCAACCAGACGTTCAAGGATGCCAAGGAGCGCTGGGTCGCCTCGTTCGAGCGCGACTACATCGCCGAGCTGCTGCGACGGAACAGCGGCAACATCTCGCACGCCGCGCGCGAGTCCGACATCGATCGCAAGTACTTCCGAAAGCTGATGAAGAAGTACGACATCGAGGCCGCGGGTGCCGACGATGACGAGCTCGACTGACGAGCAGCTCGAAGGCGATCCGGAGCTCGAAGCCGAGGTCGACGCGTTCTCGTTGCCACCTGGAGCGGATCCGTCGATCGATTGGGGCCAGACCTCGCACCTGCACGCGGACGGCTCGCCTCGGATCATCGAGCGCACGATGGTCGTCCCGCCCGAGCTCGCGGGGCTCCGCCTCGATCACTTCATCAAGACGCAGATCGAGCGGCTGTCGCGCACGAAGATCCAGCAGGTGATCGAGACGCAGCTCACCCGCGCGGGCGGCGGCGCCGCGCTGAAGCCCGCGACGACGGTGGCCACCGGCGAACGCTACGTGATCAAGCGCCCGGCGCGCCAGGAGCCGCCCTGCCCGCGCACGTTCGGCGTGCTGTACGAGGACCGACGGTTGCGCGTCCTCGACAAGCCCGCGGGGCTGCCGGTGCACGCGAGCGCGAAGTTCTACTTCAACACGCTCACCCGCGTGATGGGCGAGCGCTATCCCGACGAGCCCGAGCTGCAGATCTGCCACCGCCTCGATCGAGAGACGTCAGGTTGCCTCGTCGTCGCGCGCGATCGATCCGCCGCGATCACGCTGAAGGGCGCGTTCGCGTCGAAGACCGCGGTGACGAAAGAGTACGTCGCGCTCGTTCACGGCCAGCCGCCGTGGGACAGCGAGGCGACGATCGATCTCCCGCTGCGCGTGGCGGGCCCCGGCGATCCGACGAAGCTCACGCACGTGCGCATGCTCACCGGAGTGGGCGGCGCGCAGGCGATCACGCGTGTTCGCGTGGAGCGCCGCGGCGCCGAGTACGCGCTGGTGCGCTGCACGCTGGTGACGGGCCGCCAGCACCAGATCCGAGCGCACCTCGCCGCCGTCGGGTTTCCGATCGTCGGCGACAAGCTGTACGCGCACGGCGACGACGCGTTCATGCGCTACTGCGATCAGGGCCTCGTGCCCGATCTCGCGGCGCTGTTCGTGCTCCCACGCCACGCCTTGCACGCCTCACGGGTCACGTTCCCGCATCCGGAGGGCGGCAGCCGCACCGCCGAGGCGCCCCTGCCGGGCGACATCGCCGCGCTGCTCGGATAGATTCCGCGGCATGTGGAAGCTTGCGGGAATCGTGGTGCTGGCGGCGTGCGGGGGCTCACCACCGACGAAGACGACGGTCTCCGGTCGCGGCGGTGTGGCCGGCTCGATCGCGAAGGACACGCTGCGCGCGGCGCGTCTCGTGTACGAGCGCAGCGGCGTCGCGTGGGATGTCCACTGCGACGGCAAGGTCCTCGCGAAGCGCAAGTGGGAGAGCGGCCCGCTCGTACCGGTCGGCGCATGCGGCCTCGCCGATCCGCTGTTCACGATGGTGATCGCCGGGCAGCTCGCCGAGGACGTGATCGCGATCGAACGCGATACCGCGGCGCGCTGGAATCCCGAGCTCGCCGGGATCATGGTGTTCAAGGGTGGCACCGAGGTCCGCACGATCCCGGTCACCGGGTCGCTGATGGTCACCGCGCTCGCGATCGATGGAGATGCGATCGTCGCGGTGGTTCGCCGCCAGGGCACGCCGCAGCCGTCGGAGTCGATCGCCGGCACCACGCTCGCGACCGCGCTCGCCGCGCTCGTGCGTGTCGAGAGCGACAACAGGGTCACCACGCACCAGCTCGTCGAGTGGCGCGGTACCGGCTCGGGCGTCGATCCGTCGTTCGTCGCCACCGGACCCGAGCGGATGGTGCTCGCGAGCAAGAGCGGCGGCGTGGTCGCTTGCGACTACAAGCTGGTCTGCGATGCGGTGCGCTCCGTGCCGCAGGCCGGCGACGCGCACGGCGGGGCCGCCACGCAGGACGGCGGGCTCGTCCTCTACCGCCACGATCACAGCGTGTCGGGGATCAACCCGCGCGGCGTGCACGTGTGGACGACGAAGCTCGCCGCCTACGGCATCCTCGGTGCGACGGACCGCGAGGTCTGGATCTCCGAGATGGTCGACCTGCGCCGGCCGCTCGGGGTGCGCGCGCTCTCGCTGACCGATGGCAAGCCGGTCGCGTTCCGCGCGACGCTGCGCACGGAGCGCCGCGATCCGCACGGTCGCCACCTCGTGATCCACGCCGTCGCGGCCACGCCGATCGGCGCCGTCGTGCGCGGCATCTTCGGCGGCAGCCTGCGCAACGGCGAGGAGGAAGGCGCGCTCGAGACCGAGCGGGTGCGTGCCTCGTGTTACTGGGAGACCTGGCACGAGGGGCAGGAGCTTCCGGTCCCATTCGATGCAAAGTGCGACGAGCGGTTCTCGAAGGCGATCGAGACGAAGCACGTCCCGTTCGTCGCGACGAACGTCAGCATCCTGCGCCAGTAGTCGCTACTTGCGGCTCGCGACGAGCCACGTCGTATCGCCGACCGTCGCGACCACGTAGAGCGGCTTGCCCGGCAGCGGCGCGGGCAGCGTGAACGCGTCGCCGTTGCGCGTCGCACCGGTGATCGGGATCCGCGTCGGCTGATCGTCGGCGTAGTACGCGAGCTCGACGGTGGTCGTGTCGATCTCGCGCGGCCGCAGCGTCAGGGTCGTGCCGTCGAGCGTGCCGAGCAGCGTCTTGAACGTGCCGTCGGGGTGCAGCTCGCCGGTGACCGCGACGGGATGCGGCTCGAAGTGCGCCCGCGCAGGATAGGCGGGCGCGACGAACAGCATGAGGTACGCGCGCACGCCCTTGATCGTCGCGTCGGGATAGCGCGACGGCGCTTGCTCGACGATCTGCGCGAGCTTCGCCTTGATCCGCTCTGGATCGCGCTCGTTGTGGAGCCCGCGAAACGAGTGATCGAGCCAGCGCTGCGCGAACTTGTGTACCGTCGAGCCGATGGGCTCGATGTGATCGCCCGGCAGGACGTAGTCGTGGTGATCGCCGTACGGCGCCTTCGCGCGGATCGTCGCGAACATCGGAAAGCCCGAGAACGGGAAGGTATTGAGGCGCTGGTCGAGCGTGGGGATGAACGACGTCACCACCTCGTAGATCACGAACGCGATGATGAAGATCCGCGGGCGGCGCGGCGGCTTCCAGTCTGCCGGTGGCGGCGGTGTGGTCGTGGTGCCGAGCAGCGCATCCCAGTCGATGAACACCGCCACGAGCGGAAGCCAGTGCAGGTTCCAGAGGCTGATCACGAGGCCGAGTGCGATCGTCTCGGTCACGAACGCGAGGCCGCCGAGCGCGCGCACCCACGGCCGGCGCACGAAGATCACGGCGATCAGCGGAGCGAGCTGCGTGATCATGTTGAGCAGCGCCGCGCCGCGATATCTCCAGACGTCGTCGATGATCCACTCGACAAGAAACGGGCGATCGAGACCCGCGAGGTCGAAGCGCACGAGGAGGTGGTGGCGCAGGTTGTCGGAGAGCGCCCAGCGCAGCGTCCCGTGACCGTGCAAGAGCTTGTGGAACACGGCTCCGGCGAACATCAGCGCGACCGCGAGCTGCACGAGGCGCAGCGACCACTGATAGCCGCGCGCGACCTTGATCGACGGCAGGCCGCGCTTCTTGCGGATCAACGCATCCACTGACCACACGTCGCCGCTGCGCGCCCCGAGGAACGCGCACTGCGCGAGGAACACGACGTTGTACTGGTGCGACCAGGTCGCACTGCCCGAGAACGAGATCGCCGCGAGTGCGATCGATGCGCCGAAGCTGACCGCCGTCGAGGCCCGCGTGTAGAACCCGACGAGCATGCAGACCGTGCCGCCCCAGGCGAGCACCCAGAGCAGCGCGATCAGCGCATCGGGCGGCACCGTGCGGCCCATCACCATCCACACGCCGACGGGCCGGTAGAGCGCCCCCGGTGCGACGAGCGGATCCAGCGACCACAGCCGCCACAGGCTGAGCAGCACCGACGCTGCGATGGCCACCCGCACGACCGCCGCCGCATGCCGCCCGCCGTCGGCGAACCAGTAGCGTTGCCAGCGGCTCACGGGACCGCACGTTACGCAGAAGTCCGCTCGCAGGACAACTCTGGCATGATCCTCGTCGTGCTCCGAACGCTCGCCACTGTCCTCGCGCTGGGCGGTTGCTCGTTCAGCGTCGGCGCCGCCGGGCCCGGCGACGCGTCGGATGGGCCGACCGACACGAGCGATGGACCGACCGACGCGGCTCCAAGCGCGTGCAAGGCCGTCGAGGTCTCCGCCATGAGCGCGCACACCTGCGCGCGGATGGAGAACGGTGACGTCTGGTGCTGGGGCATCAACGGCAAGGGCGAGGTCGGCATTCCGGCTCAGGTGGCTGCGTGCGCGCTGGCGATCCCCTGCAACCCGACGCCGAAGAAGCTCGCGCTTCCGTCGATCACGAAGCTCGGCGTCGCCGAGGAGCACTCGTGCGCGATCGCGGGTGCGCAGACCTACTGCTGGGGACGCAACTCCGAGAACCAGTTCGGCGATGGCACCGGGACCGACACGCCCACGCCGACCCTCATCGCGCAGCGCGCGAACGCGACGCAGATCACCGGTGGCCTGACGTTCGGTTGCTCGCTGCACGGAGCTGCCGTGCGCTGCTCCGGCGCGAACACCAGCGGCGAGGTAGGCGACGCATCGTTCACGGCGCGGCCGATGCCCGTGACGACGGTGCCCAGCGGCACGCAGGCGATCGAGTCCGGGTACTTCCACGCCTGCGCGCTCGAGGGCAGCTTCCTCTACTGCTGGGGCGGCAACACCTCCGGCCAGGCCGGCCCGCCCGCCGGCCCGAGCCTCGGGTCCCCTCGCATCGTCAGCGGTGTCGCGACGGTCAGCGCCGTCGCGCTCGGCTACGCGCATACCTGCGTCGCGCTCGTCGCCGGGGACCTGCGGTGCTGGGGCGACAACGCCTCCGGACAGCTCGGCGTCGGCGACATGCTTCCGCATTCGAACGTCATCACGACGCCGCTCGTGACCGGCATCGTCGAGGTCGCGGCCGGTGCGCAGCACACGTGCGCGCGCACGCCCGCCGGCACGGTGTACTGCTGGGGCGAGCGCTACTCGTCGACGCCCGCACAGGTGACGCTACCTCTCCCGGCCATCTCGATCGCGGCGGGCAGCTACCACGACTGCTTCGTGCTGAACGATGGCTCGGTCCACTGCCTCGGTACGAATTCCTACGGCCAGCTCGGCCAGGGCACGCACTCGACGGCTACGACGACCACCGCAGCGCGTGTGACGCTCTGTCCATAGGTCGCCGCGCGCGCTCGTGCTAGACGAACACCGTGGCGAAGGATCGCGCGCGGCCGTTCTCGCGCAAGCACCGCAAGTACTGGTTCACCGTGACCGGTGGGATGCTGCTGATCGGCCTGCTCAACGTCGGGATCGGCATGTGCGCGTACAAGGCGCCGACGCGCAACCCCGAGCGGATCCAGCTCGTGCTGCCGCCACCCGGCACGCCCGAGAACGCACCGCCCGGCACCATCGGGCTCGGGGAGATTCCCGCACCGGTGATGCGCGCGTTCGCGGTCGCATATCCGAGGCGCATCCCGGCAGCGCGAAAGCTGACGGTCCGAAGCGAGACGGTCTACGAGCTGTCGTTCACCGATGCCGGCAAGACCACCGTCGCCAGCTACAGGCCCGACGGCCGATTGCTCGACGCGCGCTGATCTAGTGCGTGATCAGCCACGCGATCGAGATCACCAGCGCGACGAGGCCGACGGTGAACGCGACATGCGCCAGGTCCGAGCGCACCGATGGCGAGAACATCGGGTTTCGATGATCGACCTCCCCGAACCGTTGCGCCGGATCACTCCCAGATCAGATCGACCGGGAGTCGGGCCTGCGCCGCATCCGGCTGCGCGAGCAGCGAGGCAGGCACGCCGCGGAGGAAGTCCTTGATGACCGGAAGGTCCGTCAGCGACATGGCCTGCTCGGACGCGTGGATGCCGGGGATGCCGAGCAGCTTGCCGAGCAGCGACGTCGGCACGTTCGGCAGCTCGACGAGCTGGACCTTCGTGTCGAGCGAGATCTTCATCCGTCGCTTCGCTTCGTCGAGTGCATCGCCGAGGCCGCCGAACTTGTCGACGAGCTTGACGCCGCGCGCCTGCGTGCCGGTCCAGACGTGGCCGCGGCCAACGGCGTCGACCTCGTCCTTCTTCATCGAGCGGCCTTCGGCGACGGCGCCGATGAACCGGCTGTACATGTAACGGAGCTTGTCGAGGAGCACGGCGCGCTCCTCGTCGGTGTACGGGCGGAACAGCGACTCGACATCGGCGCGCTTGCCGCGCTTGTAGGTGTCGGTCGTGATGCCGAGCTTCCGCGCGAGGCCGCCGAGATCGAACTTGCCGTAGAAGATGCCGATCGAGCCGGTGATCGTCATCGGCTCGGCGAAGATCAGCTCGCAGCCGGCGGCGACGAAGTATCCACCGGAGGCCGCCAGGTCCGACATCGAGCACAGGATCGGCTTCACGCCGCGCGTCGCGAACACCTCGCGCGAGATCAGCTCCGAGGCGAGCGCGGAGCCGCCGGGCGAATCGATGCGCAGGATGATCGCGCCGATCCGCGGATCGTTGCGGGCGGCGGTGATCGCGTTGACGAGCGTCTCGCTGCCGGCGAGTGACTGGCCGAGGAACGGGATCGATCTCGACGCGCCATCGGTGATGTCGCCGTCGACATAGATCACGGCGATCGCGGGGCGCTTCCAGCGATCCGGCCGTTCGGTCGGCGGCACACCGACGGGGAGGATCACACCCATCTCGGTCGCGACGAGCTGCGCGACCTTGTCGGGTGCCGCGACCTCGTCGACGAGCTTCTTGTCCTTCGCGAGATCGCCGGCGACATACGGGCCGGCATCGACGAGTGCCTGGACGTCAGCCTTCGAGAGCTTGCGGCCCTCGGCGACGTGCGTCAGCCAGCTGTCCCACAGGCTGTCGAACATCTCGTTCTGCATCTTCGCGGCGGTGTCGGAGGGACCGGTGTTCGTGAACTGCTCGGGCGCGGTCTTGTACTCCGCGATCTTCTCGAACTGCGGCACGACGCCGACGTGATCGAAGAGGCCGCGGAAGTACATCGTGGTGCCCGCCATCCCGACGAGCCGCACGCCGCCCGCAGGATCGACGTAGATCTTGTCGGCCGCGGTCGCGACGAAGTAGTCCTTGCCGGTGCCCGAGACCATGTATGCGAAGACCTTACGGCCGGTCTTCTTCACCGCGATGATCTCGTTGCGCAGCTCCTCAAGCGTCGCCCAGCCGGCGCTGACACCGTCGAACGTGACGACGAGCGCCTTCGCCGACGGGTCGCGCGCGATGCCGCGCAGACGGGCCACCAGCGACGTCACCTCGCGAAGACCGATCGTGCCCGACAGCTCGACCCGCTCGATGTGATCCCGGTGGCCCATGATCGACGGTGGGCCGACGAGCGACGAGCGCACGACGAGCTGTCCGCCGAGCGGATGGTTCGTTCCGGTGTCGTCGCGCAGGCCGGTGCCGATCGCGGTGACGCCGATTGACCCGAACGACAGCTCGAGACCGACCATCGCGCGCAGGT